>DAIPJL010000055.1:0-15739 GCA_036770305.1 Bacteriovoracaceae bacterium
CACCAACGAGCAGATTGCCAGCGAACTGCGGAGCGCTCTAGAATAAGTTTCTAATCTCCGAGGTGTCCCATGTGGCCCGTGCTCCTTTTTGTGACCTCCCTCTTCGCGCAAGAGCGACTAAGTATCGTCACCCTCGGTCACCCGGCGCTGCGCCAGGAAGCGCGAGAACTCTCCATGGCCGAGATCAGTGCGCCGGCGACACAGAAGCTCATCGACGACATGGTGTACACCATGAAGGTCAGCGGCGGCGTAGGACTCGCGGGGCCTCAGGTCGACAGATCATTTCGGGTTTTCGTGATGGGCATGGGCCGCTCGATTCCTCTAAAGGTTGTCATCAACCCGCGGCTGGAATACCTGACCTCCTACGGGACGCGGCGCTCCTATGAGGGGTGTCTGTCGATCCCGGGCCAGCGCGCCACGGTCACGCGCTACCAGCGCGTCCACCTGAGCTACCTCGATCGCCAGGGCCGCTTTGTCGCCGAGGAGCTCAAGGGCATGGCGGCGATCATCGCCCAGCATGAGTACGACCACCTTAACGGAATCTTAATCCTCGACCTCATCGACAAGCTCACAGAGAGCTGGCAGATGGTCCGCGCGGAAGATGCCCCTTTGATGTAGCCGCATCTGTGGTATGCTTTTTTTCAAGTCTCCCTCACGAGGTTTTATGAAAGCACTCCCTCTCCTCTTCCTTCTCTTCTGCTCCTCGCTGGCCCCCAGGGCCTTCGCCAACGCGGATGCCCTCAAGCTCGTCCCGGGCGGGAAGATCCAAGTTCAAACCCCCTTCGAAACCAAGGTGACCACCGCCGCAGGCACGACCATCGAGCTCGGCTTCGCCGACGGAGAACTCGAGGAGGCGAGCGGCGCGGCCTGCGAGAAAGGCGACGTCTTCGAACCCGGCGAGAAGAAGCTTGGTCTCAAGGCGGCCGTGGACGCGCTTAAAAAGCTTGGGAAAACGCTCCAGGGTGAGTGGACCTACGAGCAGCTCGAGAACGGCGAGTGGGTCTATGACTTCGAAGGCACAGAGAACAAGAAGAACGTCGACTTCATTCTCAGCGCGGAGTCCGGAAAACTCCTCAAGACTGAGGTGGACGAGTAGTCCTGAGCGTCTCCGTGACCCACGCCCATTCCTTCGCCGCCAGCGGCTGGATGAAGGAGACGTTCGTGAGCGCGCCGCTCGGTCCGATCTCTCGGCCGGTGTGAACTCCGACGAGCCCTAGGCCCGTGGGCCCGCGCTGGAACACGGGGCCACCGGAGTCACCGAGCACGCCGAGCTCATCGCGCGCGCGCACGTAGTCTCCGAAGCGCCCGTCGTAGAACGACACGATCCAGGTGCGCACGTTCTGGCCATCGCGGCCCCCGAAGCCGATGCGCTCGAAGGTGAGGGCCTCTTGCACTTCCATCACCGGAGTGGGAACGAGGCGCTCCAGGAGAGGCCTGGCGAGAAAAATGAGTCCCAGGTCTACGCTGCCGCCCGGCAAGTTGCCGCGGTATCCGGGGTGCGTGCGCGTGTCGACCGAGCGCACGCGCGGCCGATCGGTGATCTTGCGGCCGGTTGTGACCCAGGCCTCCTTCAGGCCCTCGATGCAATGGGCGGCGGTGAGCACGACCTTGGGTGCCACGAGGATCCCCGAGCACGTGGTGCTCCCACCCTGCTTCGTGATGGAGATGCCCACGGTGTGGGAGAAATCATTCCAATTTAGGGGCCCTGCGTGAGCGGTGCTCATAGCGAAGAAGGCCCCGAGGAAAAGAAGAAGTCCTTTCATGCAGGGCCACTCTACGGTCATTGAATTCTGACGTCCATAGCAGCCGCAGCAAAGAGCTGCACGAGAGCACTCTGGTCAGCGCCCTGCGGGAAGCGGACCGGCACGAGCACTCTGGAGCGGCTGATCTCGATGGAGTCGAGGTAGATGGCGTTGCGGATGCCTTCGCGGCGCAGGACTCGCTGGACCGCCTTCTTCACCGTCTCGGCGTCGAGCGGAGCGCCGCCGAAGGCGCGAGGCGCGAAGACCAGCTTGAGCTCCTGAGCCGCCGACGCCGGCGGAGTTGGCCCCGCGCGCGAGATGCGCGAAGTGACCCGGTGATCCATGTAGGGGTTCCCGTAGCCGGTTTCGTCTTGGATCGGATCGGTGGGAAGCCAGATGAAATCGGGGTGCGTCTCGTTTAGACTCAGGTCCGCGTAGTCGCGCGAGTTTTCCTGGTGCTCCCAGATGCCGTCGCCGATCATGCGGCCCGCGTTCACCACTGTCTTCCCGTCCGGGGCCATCTCTAGGGCGCGGTCGAAGTTCAGACGAAACGCGAGGTAGCGGCCTTCGTAGTCTCGGCCGAGGTGCTCGACGTCCTCGTTGTCTTTGATCTTGTTGATGTCGAAGGGCGCCGAGATGTGGCCCGCGGGAGTTCCGAGGTCGTTGGCCCAGAAGATCTTCACGCGGATCAGGGCGCTCCAGTAGCTGCGGTTCCCCTCGCGCACTTCCTTGATGTCACTCTTGCGGATCGGCAGCATCCGGTACCCGACCATCGGCTGGTTCCAGACTTCGTCACCGGTGAAGCGGTCGATCACGACGCCGGTCTTGAGCGCACCGATGTAGTTCGTGAAGATGAGAAAGAATGTGCGCGGAGAGACGTCCCAGAAGCGGCGGTAGGCTTCGGTTGGCCGGTCGTGGTCGTGGACCCACTTGCCGGTGACCTTCGACTTATCTGTCCAGCCGGCGTTGAGGCTCGCGCTCGAGAGCCACAGCTCGGTGAAGATCCCCTTCTGATCGGCGACGCTCAGCTCGACCCCGGACGCCGTGACCGGCTTGCGCGGTTCGAGCTCTTTGATCGCGGCGGCGGCCCAGCCGTTGCAGTGACCCCACCAGCCCATGCACGACTGGCGGAGTTCTCCGCGCAGGTGATCGCAGCTGTGGTTGGCCTTCTCCCAGTCGTGGGCGGCGTCGCCGATGCGGGCGAGCTTGCCGTAGCTCTGCATCGGTGAGGTGCCGTTGCTGGCCGGGTCGCCGTCGCGGTTGAGCTTGATGGACGTGCCGTGGGACGAGTAGGGAAAGAAGTCGCCGGCCCAGGGAGTGATCTTGGGCTGGGCGATGCGGTGCTTGTTGAAGAGGTCCTTGAAGCTGTTCTGCGTGACGGTGAAGCCGCCGGTGTCCTGGGCGAAGGCCAGCCCCAGCGGCAGGGCCAGCAGGCAAAGCATGAGACGAATCACTGGGCACCTCCGAGAGAGACGTTCTGGGTCACCGCAAAGAAGCGGTCGTTTTCAACGTAGGCGGGCCAGGGCATGCCCTTGCACCAGCCGATCTTCACCGCTGAGCCGAGGTCGTCGCGGTCCTGCAGCACCGAACCCTCGCAGTCCACGGCACGGAAGCTCCTGTTCAGCCGGCCCAGCTGGTAGAGAGCGATGCCGTCGAGGAGTCCGGAGAACTCCCCCTGGAGCTGCGCGGCCCGGGCCTTCGCGCGCGCCGAGGGGAAGTCCACGGGGAAGAGCGAGAGGCCCGAGAGCATCGCGAGGCCCTCCGTGTTCAGCACTCGCACCTCCCGGTTCTTCGCCGGGGTCTCGTAGAGCGTGTGGTCCACGGCGTGCACGCGGTAGCTGTCATCGATGAACACGCGGCGCTTGAGCTCGTCGTTGAGCTTGAGCTCTCCGCGACCGATGGTGCGCAGGCGCTTGTCCGTGATCTCGAGGATCGCGCAGCGGCGCTCGACGCGCTCGGCGAGCTCGGCCGGGAACACCTCCTGGGGTTTCAGGTTCGCGAAGAGGCCCCGCCGGATGAACTGCCGGCAGGGATTCTCCGCGATGAGAGAGACCTCGAAGGCGCGCGGCTTGGCGAGATGGCCCTCGTCGCCGTCGAGCGACTTGCTCGTCTGCGAAGTGACTTTCGGGAAGACGTAGACCTCGAACTTGCCGGGCCTGACGCGGTTGAGATCGCTGACGCGAGCGCTGAGGTCCACGAGCGGGGACGCCGGGCGCCTCCCCTCTTCGCTCAGCTCGGCGAGCACCTGCTGGTGCACTCGCTGAGTGGCGGCGTTCTTCTGCGGCTCCCAGGATTGGGGAGAGCGATGGGCGCAGGCCCAGGCAAGGGTAGCAAGAAAGAGGTAGCGCATGTGGTGTCCTCCTAGACCCCTTAAGCATCCCGCGGGAACGCCAGGCCAGCAAGAGAGTGACAAACTTACCGCTGTTAAGATCCTGTCTAGAAGCCGACGAAAAACCCACCGTTTTGCTCGGCCAGGAGGCGCAGAAACTGGTAGGGCCTGCCGGTCTTATCCTGCAGCACTTCCTGGCCGACGCCGATGGTGTTGATCTGCACTCGCGCAACTTTGTTCAGCTTTTGCACGTGGCTCAGGAGGTCGTAGATGTCGTCCTTGATGGGGGATTGATGCAGGCTCGGCTCGCCGTCGGTGAGCAGGACGATGTCCGTGAGGTCCGGGTAGGTTTTGAAAACATAGTTGAGCGTGTCGCGCGTGGGTGTCGCGCCGTCGGGCTTCAGGCGGTAGATGAACTCGAAGGCGTCGAGCTTCGTCTCCCGCCCCAGTGCCTTCAGCTGCCCGTAGAGGGCGCGGAAGGGCCCGCGCGAGCCGTGGGGGAACTGGATCACGTCCACCGCGAAGCCGGCCGGCATGGAGGTGAGCAGCATCTTCAGTCCCGCCTTCACCTGCCCCATGCGGTCTTCGTCGAGCATCGAGCGCGACGTATCGATGACAAAAACGATGTTCCGCCCCTTGAACTTGAAGCCGACCTCGAGGTTCTCCCCTTGCGTGCTCTCCGGGGCCGGGTCCGGCTGCGGCGGCGCCGCCGCGCTCACCTGCTCGCGCAGCTCCTCGTTCTCGGCGATGGCCTTGGCAGCGGACTCGCGGAGCGCGCGCAGCTCGCGGACTTCGCGCACGAGCTCTTGCAGCTCGGCGTCTTGCGCTCGCACCTGCTGCTCGGCCTTCGCGAGTTCCTCGCGCAACGGGTTCGCCTTCGGCACGGCGACGTAGAGGATGATCATCGCGCCGAGAGCGCCGGAGATGATGTCGAGGAAGGAGATCGAGAAGACCGTGAGTTCGCGGCGCCGGGCCATCAGCTGCGCTCGATCTTGTTGATGAAGTTTTCGATCACGAACTCCTTTACGTCGGAGTGGAGCTTGTCGCTCTTCTCCTGCAGCTCGTGGAGGTACCACATGATGACCACCGAGAGCACCAGGGCGACGAGGGTCGTGTCGAAGGCCACCGCCAGCGCGCTGGTGATCACGGCCATGTCACCGGTGTTCGCCAGGCCCAGCGCGCTCGAGAGGCCAAGCACGGTGCCGATGAACCCTAGCGACGGGATGACCCAGACGAGGTAGCGCACCACCGACTGGTCAGACTCCGACTTGTCCTGGTAGACCTCGACCTGCACGGAGACGATGTCGATGAGCTCGCCGAGGTTCTCGGCGCTGCGAAACTTCGTGCACGTCTTCTTCAGAAGGTCGACGAGGATCGACGGTTCCTTCTTCGAGAGTTCCTGCAGCTTGAACTTGAGGTTGTTCACGTCGGCGGCGAGGAAGACGTTCTTTTCATTCGTGGGGATCACACCGGCGGAGAACGCGCGGCGCTCGCGGTGCACGCGCTGGATCTTCTCGCGAGTCTCGAAGAGCGCGAGGAAGAACGCGAGGTAGGTCAGGCCCTGGATGTACCCGCCGCCCAGCACGTCACCGCCGAGGAGCTGGCAGAAACGGCTCACGCCGCTCGCGTCGGGAGCGCGCTGGAAGCCCAGCGCCGCGAGGACAATAATTCCCAGCGCAATGCCGGAGGAAACTGAGAGGTTTTTAAGGTTTTTCATGCCACAAGCCGTTTCACTAGGGGTAAGATATCCCTGATTATAGAATGAGGTTTGCCATGACACGAATGGAAATTAGCCCGGAAGCGGTCGAAGCCATCAAAAAGTTTCAGATCGACGACACGTCCAACCTCGGCTTCGGCAAGTACGTCGCGCCGATCATGATCCTCGCGCACTACAAGGACGGCAGCTGGGGGCCCCTGAAGCTCGTTCCCTACGGGCCCTTCTCCATTGACCCGTGTGCGAAGATCCTCCACTACGCGCAGGAGATCTTCGAGGGCATGAAGGCCTACGCCGCTCCCCACGGTGGGATCAATCTCTTTCGGCCCGAGCAGAACGCTCGCCGGTTCAACTTCTCCGCTCGGCGCATGGCGATGCCCGAGTTCCCCGAACGGAGCTTCCTCGACGCGGTGTCGCTGCTGAGCTCGTACTGTCATCGAATCGTGCCTCGTCGCCTCGGCGAATCTCTCTACCTGCGGCCTTTCATGTTCGCCTCCGAGGTCGGCCTCGGCATCAAACCAGCGAAAGAGTTCATCTTCTGCGTCGTCGCGTCCCCCTCGGGCAACTACTTCACCGCGAGCAACGTCAAGGTCTACGTCGAACGCGAAGAAATCCGCGCCGCTCCCGGCGGAACGGGTGCGGCGAAGACCGGCGGCAACTACGCGGCCTCGCTGCACTCCTACGCGGCGACGCTCAAGGAAGAGTGCGACCAAACGATGTGGCTCGACGCCGTGGACCACAGCTACGTCGAAGAGATGAGCGGCATGAACTTCTTCGCCGTCATCAACGACACGCTCACCACGCCGCCGCTCTCGGACACCATCCTCGACGGCGTCACCCGGCGCTCGCTCATCGACCTAGCGCGCGCGAAGCACTGGAAAGTGGCGGAGGAGCGCATCCACATCGACCGGCTGATGGAGCAGGTGAAGACGGGCGCGTGCACCGAGGCCTTCATGTGCGGCACCGCGAGCGTCGTGGTCCGGGTGGCGAGTTTCAAGTTCAAGGACGGCTCCGTGTACCACCTGCGCGACAGCGAAGGGAAAAAATCCCTCGAGCTCAAAGAGGCGCTCATTGCGATCCAGGGCGGGAGAGAGGAAGCGCCGGCCGGCTGGGTCTACCCGGTGAAGGCCGTCGAGTTTTAAGGGCGGGAGCAGGGCAGTGCCTGCTCCCGGAGAAGTTCTACGTCAGGCTCGGGAGCAGCTCGAAGCACAGGATCGCCACGGCCGTCGGGAAGAGCGCGCCCTTCAGGAGGCCGACGGGCGAGATCGTGCCCCCCTCGAAGTTTTCTTTGAGGATGCCGTAGCCCGCGGGGTTCGGAGCGTTGGCGATAACTGTCAGACCACCACCCGTGACGGCGCCGGCGACGAGGAAGTACTTGGCGGAATCCGAGAGCTCGACGAGAGAGCCGAGGTACGTGAGCGCGGCGTTGTCCGTGATCGCCGTGAGGCCCGTGGCTCCGAAGAAGAGTGCCTGGTCTCCGAGCGACGAGATGAGCGGCTGGAGCCACCACTTCTGCAAGGAGCCGAGCACAATTAACCCACCGAGAAAGAATCCGACCATGAGCGACTCCTTGATCTTAATCCGATCGTCCTGGTACTCCTGGGTCACGGTCGAAAAGCCCATGAAGAAGAGGAAGAGGCCCATGAAGAAGACCATGTGGTGCGCGGTGAGCACGACGAGCGCGAGGAAGACGAGGTGCACGAGGGTGACCCAGACAGGGGGGTGCATCTTATCGGTGCTCTCCGGGCGGAGCTCGAAGTTGCCCGAGAGTTCTTTCTTGAACATGAAAGTGATCGTCAGCGCGCTGATGATACACGCGATGACGGCCTTGTAACCGAACTGGGTCATCATGTGGCCTATGCCCCAGCCCCACTTGCCGGCCACCATGAGCACGGGAGGAGCGGCGAAGTGCGTGAGTGTGCCGCCGATGGAGATGTTCACGAACAGCAGGCCGATGGTGGCGTACTTGAACTTCGTCGACATCTCGCGGGAGAAGAAATTCTTCTGCAGGATGAGCGCCGTGACCGTCATGGCCGCCGGTTCCGTGATGAATGACCCGAGCAGGGGCCCGAGGACGCAGGCCGTGAGGAAGAAGGCCATCTTCTTCGGCAGCGGGAGGAGGTTCGACACGCTGACGATGCACTTCTCCGCGAGCTTAATGATCGGCCGCGTCCCGGCGATGGCCATGATGACGAAGACGAACCCGGGCTCCGTGAAATCGAGGCCCTCGAGGTAGGTGATGGGCGCGGAGAGGCCACTGACGGCTGCCATGTAGACGATGAAGATCGCGGCCCACATGCCGAACACGGCCTCTACTTCGGCCAGGTAGTGGAAGAGGTTTTCTCCCATCGACCCTTCGGGGTAGTGGTGACCGATCTCGGCAAACTTCGACACCATGAAGGTGTGCAGGATCGCGAGGGCAAAGATGATCGTTGCCCCCAACTCGATTAACGTCGGATTCATGCTAACTCCTTAAGAGATGAACTTGCGTCTATCTTAACTCAAGGAGTCAGCAGGAGAGAGAAGTTTAAGCCCGACGCGGCAGCTCAACCATCCTTGCCGATGGAGTTCACCGGACAGGCGTCGATCTGCTCCTGACAGAGCTCGATGTCCTGCGGCGAAAGGGGCTGCTTCTTCACGTAGGCGTTTCCGTTGTCGTCTTCGGCGAAGAAATCCGGTGCGCCCGAGTAGCAGACATTACAGGCAATGCACCCTTCTCCACCGTCGTCGTCCGGATCCGTAGTGTAGAACGGGCCGGCGATGTTTTTCGGGTGCTTTTTCTTTGGATTCGCCATGCGTACTCCTGCCATGTTAAAAATAATCCTGACCAATATAAGGATGCCGGTGGGCCCTTTGCAAGCCCTCAAGACGTCCGGCTAACATCGAACCAACGCGTCAAGGAAAAGTCTATGTCGCAGGAGATCCTCGCTCGCGCCCAGGCCTGGGCATCTCACCCCGCCATCGAGGCCGCAGACCGCCTCGAGATCCAGCAGCTCATCGCCGCGGGTGAGACGGGACTCGCCGAACTGACCGAGCGCTTTCACAAGGGACTCGAGTTTGGCACCGGTGGTCTGCGGGGCGTCCTGGGAATGGGCGAGAACCGCATCAACCGCTACACCGTCCGGCGAGCGGCCCAGGCCTTCGCTCAGGTGCTCCGGCGCTACTTCCCCGGCGAAGCCAGCGTCGTTGTCTCCTACGACTGCCGTCACGGCTCCCGCGAGTTCGCCGAGGAAACCCTCGCCGTCATGGCGGCCTTCGGGATCCGCGGGTACATCTACGCGGCTCTCACTCCCACGCCGATGCTCTCCTTCGCGATCCGCGCGCTAAAGGCACAGGGAGGTGTGATGGTGACGGCGAGTCACAACCCACCGAAGTACAACGGCTACAAAGTGTTCTGGTGCGACGGAGGCCAGGTCACCCCTCCGGTGGACCAGGAGATCATCGACGCCTACGCCGAGCTCACCGACTGGGCACAGCTCAAGACGCTGCCGCTCTCCGAGGCCCGCGCGGCTGGCCTGGTGTCGGAGGTGCCCGCGGCCATCGAAGAGGCCTTCTATGCGATGATCGAAAAAGACGTCATCATCGAGCGCGAGCTCTGCCGGCGCGAGGGCGCGCGGCTGAAAGTGAGCTTCACTCCCTTGCACGGAACGGCGCACGTTCCCGGCATGACGATCCTCGGCCGCTTGGGCTTCAAGAGCGTCTCGCTCATCGCGGAAGAGGCTCAGCCGAACGGCGACTTCCCGACGGTGAAGTACCCGAACCCCGAGGACCCCGCCGCGCTCAAGCTCGCCGTCGACCGACTGCTGAGCACCGAAGGCGACGTGGCCTTCGGCTCCGACCCCGACGGCGATCGCCTCGGCGTGGTGGTTCGCCACGACGGAAGGCCAGTGTACCTCAACGGCAACCAACTCGGAGCGCTCTTTCTTCACTACGTGCTGGGGCAGCGCAAGCGCCGGGGAGAGCTCAAGCCGAACTCCTATGTCGTGAAGTCCATCGTGACTTCTCCGGTGCAAGACGCCATCGCGCGCCACTACGGCGTGAGCATGCACGCGACTCTCACCGGCTTCAAGTGGATGGCCGATCGCATCCGCCAGCTCGAAGAGGAGATGCCCGGGGCGAACTTCGTCTTCGCCTCCGAGGAGTCCTTCGGTTACATGCCTCACTCCTCCTCAAGAGATAAAGACGGCATCTCCTCCATGGCGCTGATGTGCGAGATCGCCCTTGCCTACAAGCTCCAGGGGAAGACGCTCGTCGACGCCCTCGACGAGATCGCCGAGACCTACGGGTTCTACGAGGAGCTCCTCGTGTCGCTGGACTACGAAGGCGTCAAAGGAGCCGCCAAGATCAAGCGCATCATGGACCACTACCGTACCGTGCGCCCGATGGAGTTCGCCGGTAACAGAGTGGCGCGGGTCAAAGACTACCTCGCGAAGGACACGGGTCTGCCGAAGAGCAACGTGCTCGGCTTCGAGTTCCAGAACGGCGACCAGCTCTTCCTTAGGCCCTCCGGCACCGAGCCGAAGATCAAGTTCTACCTCATGGTCGTGGAGACCAAGGGCGACCTCAAGACGAAGAAAGCGAACGCGGCCAAGAAGCTCGACGCGCTCGCCGCGCTCATCCGCCGTACCTGCGAGGGGCTCTAGATGCTCGACGCCGTCGTTCTCCTCAGCGGTGGCATGGACTCGCTGGTCACTCTGGCCGAGGCACGAACACGCTTCCAGAAGATCGGGGTACTCCACCTCGGTTACGGCCAAAAGACTGCGGCCCGCGAGCTCGCCGCCTTCCACGCGATCGCCGATCACTACGGCCTGCCGCCGGAGCACCGCAAGCTCATCGACGTGGGCTTCCTGCGCGACATCGGCGGCAGCGCTCTAACGGATGACTCGATCGGCGTCTCGGCCTATGCGGGCGACTCCGCGGCGATCCCCACGAGCTACGTGCCCTTTCGGAACTCGATCATCCTCTCGCTCGCGACGGCGTGGGCGGAGACCACGCACGCGCGCCACCTCTTCGTCGGTGCCAACTGGGAAGACTCACCCGGCTACCCCGACTGCCGGCCGGCCTACTACGCCGCCTTCAACGAGCTCGTGCGCCAGGGGACGAAGGATGGGAACATCCACGTCGAGACGCCGGTGATCCTCATGAAGAAAAAGGAAATCGTTCTCCGGGGAGTCGAGCTGAAAGTGCCCTTCGAAAAGAGCTGGTCGTGCTACGCCCGCAGCGACCTGGCCTGCGGGAAGTGCGACTCGTGTGCGCTGCGCCTGCGCGGGTTCCGCGAGGCTGGCATCGCGGACCCGCTCCCCTACGCCTAGTAGAGCTGAACGAAGTCCCCTTCGGTCACCGAGCCCCCGGAGTGCAGGATGGCGATGGCGCCGTCGGGGCCAAAGTAGTCCATGACTTCGAGGGTCCCCTTCACGTCGCCCTTCGAGACGCCGATGAGCGCACCGGTCTCGGGGTCGTAGACGTCCTGGCCCTCGTTGACGACCTTGAGGATGTCGCCGATGTGGATGCCGCTCTCGCGGCCCGCGTTGACGTAGATCTTCGTGCCGATGATCTTCGCCACTCGGCCCGTCCAGTCGAGCTTGGCCCCCACCTGGAGCATGCGCGGAAGGAACTTGCGAACGGCGACGCGCGCCGAGTAGCGCAGCAGGTCCTGCCGGTACGCGAGGTTCTCTTCCTGCTCCGTGAGGTAGAAGCGGAAGTTATCATCGTTGATCGTGCCGTCGACGACGTCGCTGAGCAGCTCCTTGCTGGAGATGACGTCGAAGACCTTGATCTCGACCTTCGTCTCGGCGAGGGCCTTGGTCTTGCGGACGAAGCCGATCTCGTCGGACGCCTGGCGAATGCGGGCTTCGGTGATGCGACCGAAGACGACGAGGTTCACGCCGGCCATCTTCGCCTTGCGCGTGAGCTGGGCGAGCTTCACGCCGCCGCCGGAGTAGATGTCCTTCGAGCTCCCGAAGATCTGCGCGGCGGTCGGGTCGACGAGGTAGTCGCGCGAGCGCATGATCTCGCGGCGGAACTCTTCCGTCGCCTGGATCGACAGGTCTTCGCCGCCCAAGGGAGCTTCGTTGAAGAAACTCAGCAGGGCCACCTTCTTGCGGATCGGATTGAAGTCTTTCACCACACCGCGCTTCGGTGCGCTCGTGACGCGGTTCGGGTCTAGGGGAGTTCGGCGAGTCACTGGCCCCGTGCACGCGACCAGCAGGAACAACACAACGAACGCACACACACGTGAGGACATGGACAACTCCTTGGGGGAGCCGACCCTAGGGTTTCTTCGCCAGCGTTAGCACCAGCTCACTCCCCGTGTCGTCGATCTGCACAGATCGCCCCCACTCTGATTCTAACTCGCTTGGGGCCGTCACCAAAGCCTTGAACTTATTGCCCTCGCCACGAAAGTGGATGAGGACGCGCGCGCTCGAGGAAGTGAAGGAGTCAAGTTTCCCCTGGGCCTGCATCCCGGCGCCCCGGACACGGACCCACTCGATGAAGCGCAGCGCCTCACCGAGGTTGCGCGCGTTCACCAGTCGCACCACGAGGGCGTTGGTCAGAGCAACCGAGCGGCCGACTTGGTTTTTTGCCTCGAGGAACTTCGCCAGAGGATACCGGTAGCTCGCGGTCGCGAGCTGCGAATTGAACTTCTTCTGATCGCCCAGCTTGAGCAAGAGGGTGTCCCGCGGGAGGTCACCCCAGTGGAGGACCTGCTTGGTGTTCAGGTCGTGGAGCAGGACGCCCCCGGTGAAGCTCATGCGAACTTCTCGCGCCGAGAGCTGCTCTCGGCTCAGAGAAATCTTCGTCGTGAGCAAGAGACTCCCGAGGAGCTCGGGCTCGACGTGCTTCGCCATCTCCTTCGCGTCTCTCGCGCGCCAGCGGGTCACGGCGTCGCGGCAGGCGTCGCGACAGAGGGCCACCTCCTCGACATCGGCCGGTGCGTTCTCCTGGAGCCAGCGGAGCCACTCGGCTTCCACCGGAGCAAGGAAGGTCTGCTCGTCGTCGAGCTTGAGGTCCCCCCAGCCGAAGTTCTCCGGACTAAGCTCCGCCAGAAGCAGTAGCCGCCGGAAAGGCTTCGCCTCGTCGAGGATCCGCTGCGCGTGGGCGGCGAGGAGCCGCTGATCGAGATCACCCTCGAGGGTCATGAGCCAGTGGTTCGTGCGCTCCGGGTGGGCAGAAAAACTTTTGATGGAGAACTGTCGGAGGAGCTTGTCGTAGCCCAAGAAAGGCCAGCGCGCCTTACGGCGCTCGCCCTCGACGGCGTCGCTGAGGGCCTTCTCATCCTGGCCACTGCGGCCGAGCTCCGTCCGCAGTCGTTCCTCCGCCTGTGCGAACCACGCGGCGAACTTCTTTTCCAGCTGCGCCTGGTAGAGGGCGACGTCGATCTGCATCCGGCCGAGCTCGTCGCGCACCAGCTGCGCCACGGCGAGCCGGTAGAGTTCCTGCCGGACCTCTTCCTCGGGGCCGAGGCCTTCCGCCTCCACGGTCACCGGCGCCGCGTGGGCGCTGGCCCAAAGCAGGACGCCAAGGATCATGAGCCTCACTGGTGAACCTCTTCGACGCGACCATCGACGATGAAACTCACCGAGTTACACTGGAGGATGTCGTTGAGGTTCGCCGCCAGCTGCGGCGAGGGCGCCACGAGGAAGTTGTCGTCCAACGGAAGCCGTGCTCGGCCCTTGGCGCTCTCGAAGATGAAGTGCACCGGCACGGTGCCGCGGTAGCTGAGTAAGACCTGGCGCACGCGGCTCAGCGAGTGGTCGTGCAGGCGCTCGAGCGGCAGGCTCACGCGCACGGCGGTCACGCGCTCGTCGCTCGCCTCCTTCAGCAGGCTGATCTTCTCCGGGAAGAACTTCTTCGGGTCCTCGGAGAGCGACACCTGGCCGGTGAAGAGCAGCGGCTCGCCGCAGGCGATGAGCTCCTGGTACTCGGCGTAGACGCGCGGGAAGATGAGGCACTCGATCTTGCCGGTCAGGTCCTCCAGCGTGAGGAAGGCCATCTTGTCGCCCTTCTTGGTGATGAGCGGCTTGAGGCCCGTGACCAGGCCCCCGAGCACCAGCGAGCGGCGCGAGGGATCGGCCTGGCCCTTGCCGATGAAGCCCTCGGGCTTGGCCACCATCGGCAGTCCCTGGACCTCGCCCACGGGCATGCTGATGAACTTCTTCAGCAGCGCCTGGTAGCTGTTGAGCGGGTGGCCCGAGATGTAGATGCCGAGGAGCTCGGCCTCCATCGCCAGGCGCTCCTTCTCGGAGAAGTCCGGCGCCTCGTGGATCTGCAGCGCTTCGGCGGCGCTGTTCGGCGTGCTCTCGCCGAGGTCGAAGAGGTTCGTCTGGCCGAGGCTCTTCTCCTCCTGCTTCTTCGCCCCGAAGGCGGCGATCAGTTCGAGGTGCTCGAGGATCGTCTTGCGGTTGAACTTCTCGCACGCGTCGAAGGCGCCGACCTTCACCAGCGACTCCATCACCCGCGCGTTCACTTCCTTCGGGTTGATGCGTTCGCAGAAGTCGGCGAAGCCCCGGAAGGGGCCGTTTTCTTCGCGCTCGCGTGTGATGGCGGCGACGGCGCCCTCGCCGACGTTCTTGATGGCGCCCATGCCGAAGCGGATGGTGTTCCCGAGGACGTTGAAGAGCCAGAGCGACTCGTTGACGTCCGGCGGAAGGATCTCGATGCCGTGCTCGCGCGCGTCCTGGGCGTACATGGTGACCTTGTCCATGTTCGAGATCTCGGTGCCGAGGAGGGCCGCGAAGAAGGCGGCCGGGTAGTAGTGCTTCAGGAACGCCGTCTGGTAGGCGATGACGGCGTAGGCCACCGCGTGGGACTTGTTGAAGCCGTAGGCGGCGAACTTCTCCATCAGGCCGAAGAGGTAGGCGCTCTTCTCCTGGTCGAAGCCGTTGGCGACGGCGCCCTCCATGAAGATCTTCTTGTACTTCTCCATCTCCTCGGGCTTCTTCTTGCCCATGGCGCGGCGGAGCATGTCCGCCTGGCCAAGGCTGAAGCCCGCCACGATGCGCGCGATGTTCATCACCTGTTCCTGGTAGACGATGATGCCGTAGGTGTCCTTCAGGACGGGGCGCAGCTCCTCGAAGGTGTAGGACTCGGGTTTGCGGCCGTGCTTGATCTCGACGAACTCGTCGTGCATGCCCGACTCCATCGGGCCCGGCCGGTAGAGCGCGTTGATCGCGGTGATGTCGTCGATGGTGTCCGGCTTGATGCGCTTGCACAGGTCCTTCATGCCCGAAGATTCGAGCTGGAAGACGCCGGTGGTGTCGCCCTCGGAGATGAGCTTGAACACCGCCGCGTCCGTCATCGAGATGTTCTCGATGTTGAAGCTCGGGTCAAAGTCTCGGCGGATGAACTTCGAGGCGTTCTCGATCACCGTGAGCGTCTTGAGGCCCAGGAAGTCGAACTTCACCAGGCCGATTTTTTCCGAGAAGTCTTTGTCGAACTGCACCACCTGCTCGCCCTCGCGGCCCTTGTAGAGTGGGCAGTAGGTGACGAGCGGCTCGTTGGTGATGATGACGCCGGCGGCGTGGATGCCGGCGTGGCGGTTGAGGCCCTCGAGCTTCTTGGAGATCTGCAGGATGCGGCGGACCTTCGGGTCGGTTTCCTCGAGCTCCTTGAGCTTCGGCTCCTTCTCGATGGCGGCCTTGAGCTCGATGCCGAGCTCGTCGGGGATGAGCTTCGCGAGCGCGTCGGCTTCCGAGTAGGGCACCGCGAAGACGCGCGCGACGTCGCGGATCACGGCCTTCGCCGAGAGCGTCCCGAAGGTGATGATCTGGCCCACGCGCTCCTCGCCGTACTTCTTCGTGACGTACTGGATGACCTCCTGGCGGCGCTCCTGGCAGAAGTCGACGTCGAAGTCCGGCATCGAGATGCGCTCGGGGTTGATGAAGCGCTCGAAGAGCAGGTTGTACGGGAGCGGGTCAATGTTGGTGATGTCCAGCGCGTAGGCGACGAGCGAGC
>DAIPJL010000056.1:0-15709 GCA_036770305.1 Bacteriovoracaceae bacterium
GCGTCTACCGGTAGCACGTAATAAATTCCACCACCTCCGTGCCCCGATGCCCAGGGCGGGGCAAAGTGCCTCCGATCGGACGCAGAAAGGCCTCGCGCGCAGGTGAGATTTTTTTAGATCGCGGGCATAAAAAAAGGGCCCCGAAGGGCCCTCTTCGCGCTCCCCTGTCTAGGAAGCGTTCTCGATCTTCTTGGCCGACTTAACGGCTCCCTTGCCGGCGTCGCGCTTCTTGCGCTCCCCTTCGATGAGCTGCGGCCGCCCCTCGCCGGTGATCGCCTCTTTCGTGACCAGGCACTTGGCCACTTTCTCGTTCCCCGGCAGGTCGTACATCACGTCGAGCATGACCTGCTCGAGGATCGCGCGCAGGCCGCGGGCACCGGTCTTGCGCTTGAGGGCCGTGCGCGCCACCTCGCGGAGCGCGTCGTCTTGGAACTCGAGCTCGATGCCGTCGAACTCGAAGAGCTTCTGGTACTGCTTGATGATAGCGTTCTTCGGCGCGGTGAGGATCTGCATGAGGGCCTCCTCGTCGAGCTCCTCGAGCATCGCGTTCACCGGCAAGCGGCCGATGAACTCGGGGATCAGACCGAACTTCACGAGGTCGCCGGGCTCGATGCCGCCGAGGGTTTCGACGAAGGTCTTCTTCTCCGTGGTCTCCTGCTTCGTGAGGCCCACGGACTTGTTCTTGGTCATGCGCTGCTCGATGATCTTGTCGAGGCCCACGAAGGCGCCGGCGACGATGAAGAGGATGTTCTTCGTGTCGACCTGGATGTACTCCTGCTGCGGGTGCTTGCGGCCGCCCTTCGGCGGGACGTTGGAGATCGAGCCTTCCATCAGCTTCAGGAGCGCCTGCTGGACGCCCTCGCCGCTGACGTCGCGGGTGATCGACGGGTTCTCCGACTTGCGGGCGATCTTGTCGATCTCGTCGACGTAGACGATGCCGCGCTGGGCGCGCTCGACGTCGAAGTCGCAGTTCTGCAGGAGCGCGAGGATGATGTTCTCGACGTCCTCGCCGACGTAGCCGGCTTCGGTGAGCGTCGTCGCATCGGCGATCGCGAAGGGCACGTTCAGGTACTTCGCCAGCGACTGGGCGATGAGCGTCTTCCCCGAGCCCGTCGGGCCCGCAAGGAGGATGTTCGACTTGGCGAGCTCCACCTCATCCCCGTCCCGGCCCGAGGGGCGGTGGGAGATGCGCTTGTAGTGGTTGTGAACCGCCACGGAGATGATCTTCTTGGCGCGGTCCTGGCCGATGACGTAGTTGTCGAGGTGCGCTTTGATCTCGTGCGGCTTCGGTACGTTGTCCACGGCCGTCTTCGAGACGGTCTTGATCGAGTCTTCGTAGATGATGTCGTTGCACAGCTCGATGCACTCGTCGCAGATGTACACGCCCGGGCCGGCGATGAGCTTCTTCACCTCTTTCTGCGACTTCCCGCAGAAGTTACAGTTCAGGGCCCCGTAGCTGCCGCCGTTCTTGTCTTTAGTAGTCATGGCCTTCCTTCGTCAGTGAGAGAATTTTTTTTATGCTTTCTTGCTCTTGCCCTTGGGCTCGATGATCTGGTCGATGAGGCCGAAGTTCTTCGCCTGCAGGGGGTCGAGGTAGTTATCGCGGTCGCAGGCCTTCTCGACTTCCTCGTAGGTCTTGCCGGTGTGCTTGACGTAGATCTCGTAGAGACGCTTCTTGAGCGCGAGCACTTCCTTCGCCTGGATCTCGATGTCCGAGGCCTGGCCGCGGGCGCCGCCGAGGGGCTGGTGGATCATGATGCGCGAGTGCGGCATGGAGTAGCGGTGGCCCGGCTCTCCGGCCTGGAGCAGGAGTGACCCCATCGAAGCCGCCATGCCGACGCAGTAGGTGTACACCGGGCAAGCCACGTGCTGCATGATATCGTAGATGCCCAGGCCCGCGTAGACGGAGCCGCCGGGCGAGTTGATGTAGAAGTGGATCGGCGCCTCGGAGTCGCTCTGCTCGAGGAAAAGGAACTGCGCCACCAGGAGGTTGGCGACGGTGTCGTTGACGTCGGTGCCGAGGAAGACGATGCGGTCGAGCAGCAGGCGCGAGTAGATGTCGTACTGGCGTTCACCGCGCGCGGTTTGTTCGATGACGATCGGGTTCGGAATATAGCCCATTTTGGTGTCCATCCAGTGTCCTTCTTCAGAGAATTGATTGACCGAGTTGTTCGGACTTATCGGCCCTAAGCAGTTAAAACTTGAGATAAATTTAACCCGGAAATGGCTTCTTGGGGAATGCGCAAAGATGGCCAGACAAGACTTCCCCCTGGACACGTAATGTCTTGAAAAAGAAAAGCTCCTGGGCTTAACTTTAGCAGCTTTCTTTAATTGTTTACCCACCCACCATCAGGAGATCAACATGGCCCGTTTAGTTGGAAACCCAGCTCCCTACTTCAAAGCCCCGGCCCTCGTGAACGGCGAAAACAAGACTGTTTCGCTCGACGACTACAAGGGCAAGTGGAAAGTCCTGTTCTTCTACCCGCTCGACTTCACCTTCGTGTGCCCCACTGAGCTCGTGGCGTACTCGGACGCTGCGGACAAGTTCAAGGCCATCGGCTGCGAGCTCATCGCCTGCTCCGTCGACAGCTTCTTCTCGCACCTCGCCTGGACCAAGCAAGACCGTAAAGACGGCGGCCTCGGAGAAGTGAAGTACCCGATCCTCGCGGACCTCAACAAGAAGATCGCCCGCGACTACGAAGTCCTCGTCGGCGAAGAAGTCGCGCTCCGCGGCCTCTTCATCATCGACGACAAGGACGTGATCCAGCACTCCACCATCAACAACCTCTCCGTCGGTCGTAACGTGGAAGAGACTCTCCGTCTCGTGGAGGCCTACCAATTCACGGCCAAGTCCGGCGAAGTCTGCCCGGCCAACTGGAAGAAGGGTGCTGACACCATGAAGCCAGATACGACTGGCTCGAAAGCTTGGTTCAAAAAGAACGCCTAATCCCGATCTTTTTAATCAGAATCATAAGGGCCCCAGCGATGGGGCCTTTTTTTTGCCACTTTCCCACTTCGACACCGCCTCAATGGCCGCAAGAAGCAGTAAGAACACATCATTTTTTCCTGTTTTTCGCGATGCCTCAAAGTAGTTTTTACAACTTAGCCTAAGAATCCTTCTGAAACCTTGAGCAAGCGTAGCTGGCCCCCTATAACTCGCAGACGTTCACTGCTTATCAATGCCTGGCATCAGGCTTGCGAAGCAAGGAACAGGGGAAGCCTACTCTGGGGCAAGATGCTTTCGGAGAGACTTGGAAACGAAGAGAGGGGAAATGAACGAATTGTACCGGGCCGAGGTCGTAGACCTTGGGGCCCACCGTGAACGGCGTGCCCGCCAGCAAGGGCAAAAGGCCTATCTCGCCTATTTGGCATCGCTCGAGGATGCGCAACTAGAAGGAGAGGCGGAATTTCTCCTCGAGGAATTCTCCGGGCAAGACTTCGGAGCGGAGTACCGCGAAAAAGTTCAGCTCTACTTCGGAGAACTCTCGCGGCGCGCGGGCGAGCGCTTTGGCCAGGCCATCGATCGCCTGGCCAAGGACGTAGAAGGACTGGGGAAAGAGAACTAAGCAAACACCCCGCTCGCAGAGGGGCGTGAAACTTCTTCACGCTCTCGCCCGCGGCGGTGAAGTTTCGTCATAATGGCGCCTGAGTTTTTCAAGCATTCGGGACCGCCTATGAACCGCTTCGTGCTGGCAGCCTTACTCCTCGTCCTTTCCAGCTGCATGGAAAGAGAGTTCGGCTACAAGAACAACCCGGCCTTCATCCTCCAGCGCGCGCACCAGGCGCTGAGGGCCGATGACGCTCCGGCGGCGCTACAACTCCTCAGCAAGCACGCTCTCTGCCACTGGGGCAACCACGCTGGCCTGGAAGCTCTCAAGCGTGCTCTCCCGCACAACCTGCGGGACGTGAAGCCAGACATCCGCCTCGCGGAGGGCAAGACTCTGGCGACTCCGATCTTCGTGGGTCACTGGGCCTACTACAAGGACGTCTACGCGGCCCAGCTCGTCGACGACCGCTCTGGAACCCTCATCGCCGAGCTGCGCATCGAGTGCCACTTCGGCGTATCCGGGGCGCGCCGAGACGAGGACGCGAAGATCCCGAAGCTCAAGATGCCGGAGCAGCACTGCAAGGTCGCCGTCCTCGCCGCGCGCAGCTTCGAGGAACCGAAGGCGCGCAAAGAGTGCGCGGCCTTCAGCGGCCAGCTCTAGTCCCACTGCAGAGATAGGTAGTCGTGTCCGACCTGATGGCGGAGTTCGGCGATCGAGACCTCCTCGCGGTACCCCAGCACCCGAGCGAGGGCGCGGGTCTTCAGGCGAATGTCTTCGTCGGTGTTCCAGGAGTCGATGAGCATCTGGAGGTAGATCAGATTGCTCGCGAAGGCCTCGACGTAGTCGGAGATGTGCCGTTGCGCGATCGCCGAGAGTCCCGCAAACTGCAGCCCGAAACGAGGGCGAAAGATCTCGTCGACCTGCGAACGAGATCCACTCTGTCGCACCAGCTGGCCCTTGGCGCGGATCACCTTGGCCGCGAAGAGGTCTCCGCTGAAGGTCTGCAGCTTCAGGAGATCGTAGTTGCGAAACGCCGGCATCACTGGAACCCGCAGGAGCAGCCCAACTTCCTCGCGCTCGGGGAACCCCGGGAGTTCGTCGAGCAAGAGTCCGCCCTCGGAGATGTTCAGCGCCCGGGCCCGGTGGATGTGCCCCTGGTCTCCGAAGAGCACGGCTTCCCGGTAGGGTGCGCGCAGGTGTGCCCGCTGGTAGCTCCGCGTGCCCCTCATGCCTTCCTCACAGGAGCTTCGAGGCGATCTCGGAGAGAGGCGAGCGTTCGCCGACCTGGAGCTTGGTGTGCGCGACGATGTCCTCACCCTTGAGCTTGTCGATGCAGTACACGAGCCCGTTGTTGAGCGAGTCGAGGTACGGGTTATCGATCTGCTCCGAGTCACCGGTGAGCACGATCTTGGTGCCCTCGCCGGCGCGCGTGATGATGGTCTTGATCTCGTGGGGCGTGAGGTTCTGGCTCTCGTCGACGATCATGTACTGGCCCGGCAGCGAGCGGCCACGGATGTAGGTCAGCGGCTCGACGTGCAGGAGACCCTGGTTGATGAGCTCGTCCCAGGTGGTCATCTCGTTGCGCGCGCGCTGGTTGCCGAAGAGGAAGTCGATGTTATCGAAGATCGGCTGCATCCACGGACCCAGCTTCTCGTTGATGTCGCCGGGCAGGAAGCCCAGGTCTCGGCCCATGGGGACGATCGGCCGCGACACGAGAACGCGCGAGTAGTTCTGCTTGGTGATGGCGCACTCGAGGCCCGCGGCGATCGCCAGCAGCGTTTTACCGGTGCCGGCCTTGCCAACCAGGGAAACCAGATTGATTTCATTGTTCAGCAAAGCGTCCAGCGCGAACTGCTGCTCGATGTTCTTCGGGTGGATGCCCCACACCCCTTCCTTCGGCCGAATGAGAGGAACGATGCCGCCCTTGCGCACGTGGTAGCGGCCGAGGGCCTTCTTGAAGGGGTTGTTGCGGTCCGTGAGGATGAGGTACTCGTTGGGGTAGATGCTCGGGATCTCGCCCTGCTCGATCTTGAGGAAGCGCTCTTTTTCGAACTGCTCGATGCGCTCGAGGTCCATCTCGACGGTGCGCTGGCCCGAGTAGAGCTCGTCGATGGAGATGTCGGTGGTCTCGTAGTCCTCGGCCTTGACGCCCACGGCGTCGCTCTTGAGGCGCAGGTTGATGTCTTTGGTGATGAGCGTGACGTTCTCGCCGGCGTCGCGCAGGGTCACGGCGCTGGCGAGGATGAGGTTGTCGTTGATCACCGGATTCAGGCCCTCGCCCACCGCCTGGCGACGGTCCTTGACGACGCTGATCACCAGCGTTCCGCCGTTCTCGAGGCTCACTCCCTGCATCAGGGAGCCCTGCGAGCGCAGGCCGTCGATGAGGCGCGCGAAGTAACGGGCGTTGCGGCCGATTTCGTTCTGATCTTTTTTGAACTTATCGAGCTCCTCAACCACCGTGAGCGGGATGAAGACTTTGTTCTGCGGGCCGAATTTGTTGATGGCGGTGGGATCGAGCAGGAGGACGTTCGTGTCCAGAATGAAAGTCTTGTTCAAAAGCGCTCCTGGGCAACAGAAGACCGTCCAGTGGCCTTCTGAGGAAAATCATAGAACGCTCACGCATCAAATGAAAAGTCGAATAAGCTAAGATAAATGACGAAGCGCTTACTCTGAACGCGCCGGTATCCGCCGCCGACCTCGACGCCGTAGAATCCGGCGGTCATCTTAAATAGGCCAACATCTATCGCCGCGCCGTAGGACAAGTACCCCGCGTTGAAACCCGCCAGGGCACTAAAGCCCATGGCACCGATTTCGGCTCCGAAGCGAACGCGCTCCATCATCTCCATTTCCTGAGTGAGCTGACGAACATCCAAAGAGAATGTGGAGCGCAGGAGCGCCGTACGATACATCCAGGCGGCTCCGAGGTTGACCTGCTGCTCGTTCTTGGCGACGCGCTTGCCGTCGTCATTCTTCGGTACGTCGAACTCCGTTCCGAGGGCGTCCAGCACGGCGACCGCCAGCACCACCTGCTGCGGGCCTGAGCGGACCACGTGCTCCAGGCCCAGGTCGTAGCCCCAGGACTGGCCCTCGACGACGCCGAGCATGTCCTGGATGTCCGCAAGCTCGCCGCCGCCGCCGAGGTGATCGAGGATGTCCGAGCCGGTGAGCGCGAGCGAGTCCTGCAGGCCCTGGCGCCGGATGTACTTCACGCCGAAGCCGAGCGTGGTCTGGCTCCCCATGATCGAGTTTCCCTTGAGGCGCGAGCTCCCGAGCGGGACTCCCACTCCCGTCACGAAGCCACGGTCGTAGCGGATGTCGACGTCGAGCATCGGGTGGATCTTGTTGCGCAGGAGTAGGTCGGCCTGGCCCTGAGCGATCAGGTTGAATCCGAAGTTAAAAAGCTTCAGGCCCGGAGCGATGCCCGTGGAGACGTGCACCGGGTAGTTCATCACCCGATCGGCGATGCCCACCGGGTCCTCCGGGAAATCCTCGAAGCGGTCGAAGTCTCCCAGCGGATTCGTCCCGCTGATGGTGGGGTTGAAGGGCGTGAAGGTGAAGTCACGGTGGTGCCGTCCGAGCGCGGCGGGATTGTAAAAGAGAGTGAAGTCGTCGTTGGCCACCGCGGTCCAGGCGTCGCCCATGAGCAGCGCCCGCGGCGAGCGCACGCCGTGGGGCGCCTCGAAGCTCCAGGCGAGGCGGCAGACGAAAACGAGGAGCGCGAAGATCAGCAGTTCCAGCGCTCTCACGGAGTTCCTCCCTCGAAGAGCGAGGCGAAGAGGTAGTGCGCGACCTCGGGGTTCGGATCGACGAAGGCTTCGCACGCGGTCTGATCGCGGACCGCGAGGAAGGCGCTCATGTCTGGGTGCATCGCCTCGAGCGCCGCCACGGCCGTCGCGAAGAGGCCAGAGAGGTCGGTGAGCTCGCCGAGCGTGTCCGTGTCGGCGAAGGTGATGTTGTCGAGGATGTCGAGGAAGTTCGTGAGCAGCATCGCCCCCTGGCAGAGCCGCCGCCGCGCCACGGTCGCACCGACGCTCGCGGGGTTAAGATCACTCGACCCTTGCCCGGCTCCGGTGCACGCGTTCGGCGCGCCGAAGGCCGTCGCCACCGCGAGCGGGCCACCGGTGTAGTTCAGGAAGCAAGCGTTCACCTGAACGCCCGTGGCGTTGCCCTTCTTCCCGAGCGCGTCGGTGCGCGCGTACCAGCGCGCGTAGCGGCCAAGCTGCACGAGGATCATGTAGAGCGCCTGCAGGTTCATGTTGTTGGCGTGCCGGCGCCCGAAGATCCCGAGCATGCCCGCGGCGGAGGGCGTGCTACGGCCTCCGGCGTAGAGGAGCACGTTGATCGCGCGCTGGAGGTCTTGGAAGCGCGCCGACTCGGGGGCAGTCTCCGCGGCCAACGTGAGTGATGCGAGGGACCCGAAGATCTTCTCGACGTCGGCGTCGACCTTGTCGACGTCGTCGATCAGCGCCAGCTCGCTGAACTGCGCACGGCAGGCGTAGGCCGACGCGAGCACCTGGAGGTAGCGCGGGTCTTTGTCTTGCCGGCCAATTTTTTCGAGCGCGTCGATGGCCTTCTGGCACTGGGGGGTACCGTGGGTGAGGTAGTACAGCGCGTCCTCGATCGCTGACACGACCTTCTGCTTCTCGTCGGCGCCGCAGCCCGCGAGAAGAAAGAGCACAAGAGAGTACGCGAGAAATCTAGTCAAATACCCTGACCTCCTGGAGTCTCCCACGATAAAGTTTAACTGGGAGTCCCGGGTACTTCACCCCGGCGAGTTCTGCCTCGTCGAGGGGGCCGACCATGGCACGATTTGCCGCCTAAGCGCGGTTGAGGAAGGTCACCAGGCGCTGCAGCGCCTCCTGGAAGGGCACCTCTTCCATCGTGAGGCTCATGCGGGCAGAGTTTGGCAGCCCGAAGTCCACGCCGGGCACGAGCGCCACGCCGTACTCGGTGAGGAGCTCGTGGCACATCTCTTTGGAGTAGTCTTTCTCAGGATGCTCGCCGGCGAAGCGCGCGAAGGCGGGCGTGCGACTCATGTCGAGCATGAAGTAGAAGGCCGAGTGCGACTGGTACCAGAGGTTCGGGAGATTCCCGTCGCGCAGCTTGTCGCGCACGAGGTTCGCCGCTCTTCGCAGGTGGAGCTTGACCGGCGCGAGGAAGCTATCGATGCGCTCGAAGTCGAAGTCCAAGAGCGCGCGCTGAATGAGCGCCGAGGCGCCGGACGTGGCCTGGCCCTGGATGCGACTCATGGCCTGCACGGCGCCCTGGGGAGCGATGGTCCAGCCGAGTCGCAGGCCCGTGGCCGCTAGGGTCTTCGAGATGGCGCCGAAGACCATCGTCCGCGCGGCGAGCTCGGCGTCGAGCTGGTAGTGGTACACCGGCGCCGGGTCGTAGTAGCAGAGATCAGCGTAGACTTCGTCCGACAGGAGCCACAGCTCCGGGTGCTCCTTGACTAAGTTCGCTAGCCCCTGCATCCACTGCCGCGGGTAGTGGATGCCGGCCGGGTTGTTGGGACTGTTGATGATGATCGCGCGCGTGCGCGGAGTGATCACCTTCGCAATGTCTTCGAGCGCCGGGCTGAAGGCGTCGAAGACGTTGCTTTTCACGACGACGGGGACGCCGCCCCAGAACTTGATCATCTCCGGGTAGCTCACCCAGTAGGGCGCCAGGATGACGACCTCGTCGCCCGGGTCGATGAGCGCGCCGAGCGCGATGTAGATCGACTGCTTCGAGCCGTTCGAGAGGATCACGTCGTGGCCAGCAAGCGCGGCCCCGCGCTGGTCCACGTGGTGCGCGAGGATCTTGCGCCGAAGGTCCGGAATGCCAGCGACGGAAGAGTACTGGTAGCTCTTGAGGAAGTTGAGCTGCTGCTGGATGCGTTCGATGAACTCCTGCGGCGGCTTGATCGGCAGCTGGCCCGCGGAGAGGTTGTAGATCACCTGGCCTTCATCCGCCAGCCGGATCGCCATTTCGTTGAGCTGCTGGGTGATGCTATCCGACACACCTTTGACGCGCGAGCTGAGGTACATCTACTTCTTCCCTTTCACTTTTTCTAACTCGGCCAGCACGATCGGAGGCACGAAGCCGCTGACGTCGCCGCCGTGCTGCCAGACCTCCTTCACCAGCGACGACGACACGTAGTAGAGCTTCTCGCTGGTCATGAGGAAGACCGTGTCGAGGTCGGCGTTGAGCTTACGGTTCATGCTCGCCATCTGGAACTCGACCTCGAAGTCTCCCGTGGGCCTCAGGCCCCGGACGATGTGGCCGATCCGGTGCTGCCGCGCATACTCCACCACGAGGCCCGTAGAGCTATCGATCTTGATCTTCGGCTGGTTCTTGAAGAGCTGGCGCAGGATCTCCACGCGCTGCTCTTGCGTCAGCGTCGGCTTCTTCGTCGGCGACACGGCCACGAGCAGCGTCAGCTCGTCGAAGAGCTCCACGGCGCGCTGGACGATGTCCAGGTGGCCGTTGGTGAAGGGGTCGAAGGTGCCGGCGTAGAGAGCTTTCTTCATGCCTCAAGTCTAGCGCGGAAGGGGCCTTGCGACTAGCAGCCAGTGCGTGCTCTGGGCGAACTCCTTGACGGCGCCGCTCAGGTGTTGCCGCAGCTCGGAGAGCGGCGGGCCCTTCTGCGTGTCACCCTCGATGATGAGCTCGCAGGGCAGGCCCCGCACCAGTTCGAAGAACTGCTGATAGAGCGCGTGCTCCTCGTAGGGTGGGTCGAAGAAGAGCGTGCACTCTGAGTGGCACCACTGCGCGCTCTTCGCGAGCTCGCCCAGGAGGCGACGGAAATCTCCGTGCTGCAGCCGCGGCACGCCGAGCCGCTCACCGTGGCCCTGGTCGCTCCAGCGCCGGACGTTTTTCTCTAGGACGCGGTAGGCGTCGCGGTGCGACTCGTTCAGCCAGAGGGCGCGCGCCCCGCGCGAGAGGGCCTCGAGGCCCACGCCGCCGGAGCCGGCGCACAGGTCCACGAAGCAGCGTTCGCTCCAGTCCTGGCGCCAGTCGAAGAGGCGCCGCTTGAGGAGCGCAGCGGTCGGACGGGTGATTTTCTCAGGGGGAGCTTGGAGGAGAAAGCCGCGGGCCTCTCCTCCCAGGAGTCGCAGTGACACTTAGGCAGATTTCTTGCGCGCGCCTCGAGCTGCGAGCGGCAGCGAAAAAGTCGCGCCGGAAGCCATCTCGATGGAGAGCCCCTCGTCGGTGACGCTCAGTGAAACGCACTCGCCATTGACCTCGAAGCTCAGCTCGACCTGCATCTCGCCGGAGACCTTGAAGTGCAGCGCAGCCGGAGCCGCGTGGTGCGCGCTCGGCGCGGGAGCTTTGGAGACCGCAGGCATCGCTACGACCTTGGGCCTGTGCGGCGCTGGCGTAGGCTGCGGCTTGGGGATCGCCTTCTCTTCTGAAAGCTCGGCCAACTCCCCCATCACCTCTGGCGAGGAGTAGTCGTCTTCTTCAACGTGCTCCTCTTCGTGCGCCGCAGGCGCAGGAGCTTGTTCGGCCGCAGGAGCCGCTTTCGCGCCCCCGTCATCAGAGGCAAACTCTTTTTCGAGGCTCTCAATCTCGCTCATGATGTCTGCGAGCTCTTGATCGTTAAAACCTTTCTCCATGGCCCACTCCTGCGATGACGCAAAAATATCTTGTTTAAGGGGAAAGCCCTTACACTTGTTGGGGCTTATCGGTCTTGAAACTTCAAACCTTTAGGCGGCCTAAAATCAGGAAATGAGAGATTTTTTTTCATGACAAAGAAATTCGCTCCAGTTCTAATACCCCTCACCTAAAATATCGAAATTTCAATGTTTTTGATTGAGAGTCCCTCTTTATATGTTGAGGTCTAACCTTGAGTAACAAGCCTTTTCTCGTCGGCCAATGGCTGAGCCGAGACATCGAGGCCCTCAACGATTTGGGTTCGCCGGCCAGGGCGAACGAGGCACTCATGTGCCCTCTTCCCTCATCCGTGCGCAGCAAGTTTCCTTCCTTCTCTAGTATCCGCCCCGCCAAAAAACACGTGAACCTCGCCGTCAGCCAAGGCTTCCAGCCTGCCCGCTTTCTGACGCCCGGCTGGCGCGGAGAATCTCTGCCGTCCAAGAGCTCCTCGCGCTGCCTGAAGCTCGTCGAAGCGCTCTCGCAGGACGTGCTCCGTCAGCTCTCCACCCAGGACTTCAACCGCACGTTGAAGATGAACATCTACAACGAGTTTTTGACCTTCGCGAGCACGCGGCAGATCCACTGCCTCGAAGCCGAGGACATGACCAGCTTCTGGGCGCTGGTGCGCTCCGAGGCCACAGAGAGGCCCGAGAACCTCACGCGCTTCCTGTCCCTCTTCGCCTCGCGCGTCGCCGTGATCGCGCTCTTCCGCCTGCGTTTCATGAAGGTGCTCTCCGACGAGGCGGGCCTGAAGCTCACGGTCAGCTGCGCTACCAATCCCAGCCACTGGCTCTCGCAGGTCTTCAAGAGTGGCACGAAGCTCGAGCTGCGCGCGCGGGCCACCGAGGCGAACCTCTTCAGCTGGTACCGGCCAACCGAGGAACACCATGCGCTGGTGTCCCAGTGGCTACAGGAGGCACGCGATGTCAGCATCGCCGAACTCATCAAGCTCACCTCCCCGAAGGTCCAGGACGGCGGCGCGCACCGTATCTACTCTCACGCCTACTCGCATTTGAACTTCGGCCTCTTTCTCAATTCGCTGATGATCAACTACCCGCTCTGGGTCGAGAGCCGTGATCCGCAGAGTCCGTCGAAGTTCCTCACCGCCGACGACCTCGAGATCATCAGCTGCAAGTACACCGGCGACTACATGGAGTCGCTCGCCCTCTCCCACTGGCTCGCCCAGCACAATAACAAAGACTTCAAGTGGGACCAGGTCCTCTGTCCGGATTTCAAGGGCCGCGAGTTCGACTCCGGCGCCTTCCTGAAGATGCTCAACGAGCTGCAGTTCATGACCTTCCTCGCGGAGATCGCACAGACCCAGGGGCAGGAGCCGCGCGCCTTCATCGCGAAGGTCATGGGGGGCCACTTCCAGAACCGCAAGAACTGCGGCGAACGACCGTCGCTGCTCGGCGAGACGCCTTTCTCACGCTCGACCTACGACCGCGCCGTCTTGAACCTCTGCCACCTTCCGAAGAACAATCCCTACCACGCGATGATGGCGCAGATCGACGACCAGCTCGGCTTCCTCAAGGCCGGTGGCTGGATGTTCGTGATCGCCGGGACGAGCCTCTTCGCCCCGAGCCAGCGCGAACGCCTCGAGAATCTTCTCCAGGACGCCGAGCTCAAAGCCGTCTTCGACCTCGAAGCCGTCAAGGGGAAAGGCGAAATGGGCCAATGGCTCTACGTGTTCCGCAAGCGCGGCAGTGCGCCTCGCGAACTCCGCGAACCAGTGTCCTGGTTCCGCTTCACCGCTGACATGCACAGCTTCCAGGATTTCTCCGACGTCACCGAGGTGTTGCGCAGCTTCTACCTCGACCACCTCGAAGAAGAGCCGGTGCTCTGGCAACAGGAGTGGGGCCAGGGGTTCCGCCTGGAGTTCTTCCAGGAAGCGATCCTCAGTGGACACCTCATCCACTCCGCCTCGGAGGACCACAGCCGCGTCACGCACCCGCGCTACTTCCGCGCGCTGCTGAACTCGAGCGTCGCCCTCGGAACGATCTTCGAACTGAAATCGATCCACCCCGAGGAGTGGCTCAGCTCGCGCTCCGCCCTAGGCGTCTCCCGCGGAGGCGGCACGATCCTCATGGTCAGTCACCAGTCGAGCGACGAAACGAAACTGAGTCTTCACCCGGAGAGCACGCTGCGCGCGCTCTACCAGGACCACGGGGCGTCGCTGTGCCACTACTTCCTCGTGACGCCGAAGCAAGCGGGCCTCAACCCCAACCTGCTGCGCAAGTACTTCGAGACGCAGGTCGGTCGTCAGCTCATCCAGCTGACCTTCACCGGTGGCCTCACCAAGGTGAAAGCGCAGCTCGCGAAGCTGCTGGTTCCGAAGTGGTTCGCGCGCGGAGACTTCTTACCCGCGGCACAGCGCGCGGCCCTCGACTTCCTTCGCTGGCCAGCGGAACAGATCACCGCGACCGACGCGAACGAACTCTCCGCGCGCTGGAACCACTTCTCCCAGGTCTCAGCGAGTCTGATGTCGCGCTACGCCTGCGAAGTTCTCAGTGCCCTCGTCGAGTTCGAGCAGACGCTGGCTTCCCTCACTGGCCAGAGCGGCCTCACGCGCCTCTCCGAGCGGCTCAACTTCGAGAATCCCACGCTCCAGGCGGCGCTCGCAGCGCTGCGGCCCCTGCCGCTCATGCGCCAGGACAACCCGGACGTCTACGTGGCCTTCGTCGACGGCACCGAAGCCCAGGATCTCCGCTCTCCCCTTAAGCGCGTCGAGCTGCGCACCTACGTCGAGGGCGAACGAAAAAGTTTCTCCCTCGAACTGCTCACCGAGACGCGCTCGATCGTCCAGCTCCACTCCGAGGAGGAGCTGCTCCTCTTCATCCAGTTCGTTCTCCAGGGAGCGAAGGGACGTCCCGTTGGACAGGTGCTCAAAGCGCTCCACGTCCCGGCCCTCGCGGAAGTGCGGGCGGTGATCGGCGAGTCGCTCGCCCAGCAGAAGATCTTCAGCGCCCTCCAGCGCGAGGCGCACCAGCTGCTGGAGCAGAACTTCCGCACCCCCATGGGCGCGGCCGAGGGCGCGTGAAAACCGTCATCCAACGCGTGGACCGGGCGCGGGTGTGCGTCGACGAAGAGACCACTGGAGAAATCGGCCGTGGCCTCCTGCTCCTGGTCTGCTTCGAACAAGGGGACACGCGCGACAAGCTCCCCCGCGCCGTGGAGCGCATCCTCAAGCTCCGCTGCTTCAACGATGACCAGGGCAAGATGAACCTCAACGTCGCGCAGGTCCACGGCGCCCTGCTCTCTGTGAGCCAGTTCACGCTCAGCTGGAGCGGCGCCGGCGGACACCGGCCTAGCTTCGAAGCCTCGCTCCATCCGAACGAAGCGCGCTTGCTCTGGGCCGAGTTCAACAAGCTCCTGCGCGCCAGCGACGTCCCGGTCCACGAGGGCCGCTTCGGTGCGGAGATGAAGGTGGAGCTGGTCAACGACGGCCCCGTGACCTTTCTTCTGGAATTCTAGGCGTCCGCCGCGGGTGCTAGTTGAAGTCGGCCGGGGCGATCGCTCGCAGGAGGTCCTTCTTCCGGCCGCGGACCACCGTCACCAGCTCGCGGTTGTTCCCCAGCGCCAGGCCAACGACCGCCTCGGCACCGATCAGCTTCCCGTCGGCGTTGATGCGGTTGCGGAGCGTGACGTCCATCCCCGCCTCTTTCACCAGATCCATGGCGATGATGGTGTTGACGTCGACGCCCTCGACCGAGCGGGTTCGGCCAGCGGCGTACTCGAGCTCGTTCGCCGGGATGCAAACTTCCTGTGCGGTCAGTGCGATGACGTAGCGTTCGCCCTCGCGCTTCCCGGTGATGTGGAGCTTCGCGCCGAGGCGCTGCCCGAGGGCCTGCAGCACCTGCGCGAGCACCTCTGTCTCGGCGACGACCATGGCCTCCTGGATCTCCATCGAAGCCTTAAGTCGCACGGCCTGGGCCGTTAGCATCCGCCGCACTTCCACTTCGCTCGGGGCGTAGACCGCAGGTAGGTCCTCGGTGATGGCAGCGGCCACAGGGGGCTCGACCTCTGGGGCGGCCGCCGTCGCGTCCGGTGCCTTCGCCTGCGGCGGAAGCTCAGCGACGCGAGGGATGCTCCGGAGCGCGAGGCGCTCGAGCACGTGAGAGTGGTAGTCCGCGAACACCTGCGCACTGACGACGAGGCCCTGGCCCTGGAGAGCGCGGGTGACAAGCTGGTCCACGAGACTGGCCGCCATCGTGTGCCCGGTGTTCAGGAGTGACAGGGCCTGGCGCTCGACGTTGCGCCGGTGGCGCAAGAGTGCGGCCTCTTTGAGGCCCATCAGCAACAACGAAGCGACGAAGCCGAAGAAGGAAATGGCGACGAGGATCTCGTAGCGCAGGCGCGCTTCCCGGTACTGGGTGCCGAGGAGGTCGAGCTGGTCCTGCAGGTCGAGTTTAAATTCTTCGACCTTCGCGAACTTCTCCGAGATCGCCTGCACCGGTGCCTCGGCGTCGGCGCGGCCCGCGTGGGCCGCGAGAACTTTTGCGACCTTCTCGTGGAACCAATAG
>DAIPJL010000057.1:0-15642 GCA_036770305.1 Bacteriovoracaceae bacterium
ACGCAGAAGTTCGTGGGCAGCGCGCCCTCGAGGCCGTCGTCGAGGTACTGGCCCGCGTTCATGTGCTTCATCTGCTTCACCAGGTCGCTGGCGAAGGCGTGGCCCCCGGGAGTTGGTGCGAAGTCCACCTGGCCCTTGATCGAGTCCCCGCGCAGCGCGAGGACGTTCTCGATGCCGAGGTAGTTTAGGTCGATGAGCGCGTACTCGGTTTCTTCTCGCGTGAAGCCGCCGCAGATGATGTGCGGAACCGTGTCGACGTGGAACTTGTGCATCAGCGCCGCGCAGATCGCCACCGTGCCGGGGCGCTTGCGGATGCTCTTCTGCTCGAGCAGGCCGCCTTCGCGCTTCTTGAGCACGAACTCTTCCCGGTGGTAGGTCACGTCGATGAAGCTCGGGTTGAACTCCATGAGCGGCTCGATGTTCGCGAAGAGCGTCTGGATGCTCTCGCCGGCGTGGGGCGGCAGCACCTCGAAGGAGAAGAGCGTCTTTTTCGCGGTACGGATGTGGTCGGTGACTTTCATGGTGGTTCCTACAGAAGGTTCGCGGAGAGCCAGCTGCGGGCCTCCGCCTCAGTGAAGTTTTTCCGGCGGGCGTAGTCGAGGAGCTGGTCCTCTTGGACTTTCCCGACGTTGAAGTAGCGCGCCTCGGGGCGGGCGAAGTACCAGCCCGACACGCTGGCCGTCGGCACCATCGCCATGGAGTGCGTCAGCTTCACGCCGATGCGCTGCTCGACGTCCAGTAGGGCGAAGAGCTTCTTCTTCTCGGTGTGATCCGGACAGGCCGAGTAGCCCGGCGCGGGCCGGATCCCCTGGTACTCCTCGCGGATGAGCTGCTCGCGCGAGAGACTCTCGCTCGCCTGGTAGCCCCAGATCTCCTTGCGCAGCTTGAGGTGCAGCCACTCGGCGCAGGCCTCCGCCAGGCGGTCGGCCAGCGCCCGGATGAGGATCCCCTGGTAGTCGTCGTGCTCCTGGTCGAAGCGCTTGCACAGCTCGTCGAGGCCAATCCCCGCCGTCACGCAGAACGCTCCCAGGTAGTCACCCTCGGGAGCGATGAAGTCGGCCAGCGAGGGGTTCGGGCTCGCGGCGTCTTCCATCTGGCGCTGCGTGCGCAGCATGTTGAGCGTGGCGAGCTTCTTCGTGCGGTCTTCGTGAGCGTGCGTGTGGGCACCGTGGCGCTCGCAGCTCTTGGAGTGCTCGCCGACGCCGTAGAGGTGGATGTCATCTCCCTCCGAAGCGGCCGGGAAAATTCCCAGGACCGCGCGGGCCTTGAGCGAGCCCTTCTTTTCGACCTCGTCGAGCATCGCCTGGGCGTCGGCGAAGAGCTTCTTGGCTTCCGTTCCCATGGCCGCGTCCTCGAGGATCTTCGGGTAGCTGCCCTTGAGGCGCCAGGTGTGGAAGAAGGGCGTCCAGTCGATGTAGCGGCGAAGTTCGGCGATGGAAACATCCTCGAAGACCCGCACGCCGAGCTGGGCCGGTTTGACGGCGGGGGACTTCTGCCAGTCGATCTTCACGCGGTTGGCGCGGGCCTGTTCGAGGGTGAGCCATTTCTCATCGCGCTGGTTTGCCAAATGGCCGGCGCGGAGGGCCTCGTACTCTTGAGTCAGCTCACTGGCGAAGGCCACGCGCGCCTCCGGCGACTTGAGTTTTTCGGCCACCGGAACTGACCGCGAGGCGTCGGCGACGTGGACCACGGCGCCGGTGAAGGCCGGAGCGATTTTCACCGCGGTGTGCAGGCGGGAGGTCGTCGCACCGCCGATCAGCAATGGCTGCTTCATGCCGAGGCGCTGCATCTCCTGGGCGACGTGGATCATCTCGTCGAGGCTCGGGGTGATGAGGCCCGAGAGGCCGATGATGTCCACCTCGAGGCGCTTGGCCTCCGCGAGGATCTTCTCGCAGGGAACCATCACACCGAGGTCGATCACGTCCCAGTTGTTGCAGGCGAGCACGACGCCGACGATGTTCTTGCCGATGTCGTGGACGTCGCCCTTGACGGTGGCGAGGAGGATCTTGCCCTGCTTCTTCGCGCCGGCGCCTTTCTGCTCGGCTTCGATGAAGGGCTGGAGGTAGGCGACGGACTTCTTCATCACGCGCGCGCTCTTCACGACCTGCGGGAGGAACATCTTCCCGGCGCCGAAGAGGTCGCCCACGACGCTCATGCCGGCCATGAGCGGGCCCTCGATCACTTCCAAGGGGCGAGGGTACTTCTGGCGCGCTTCTTCCGTGTCTACTTCAACATAATCCGCGATCCCTTTCACCAGGGCGTGGGAGAGGCGCTCTTCCACGGGAAGCTGGCGCCAGGCGAGGTCTTCGACCTTCGCGGCGCCCTTGGTCTGCCCCATGGTCTGCGCAAAAGAGATCAACCGCTCCGTCGCATCACTGCGGCGGTTCAGGAGCACGTCTTCGATGAGCTCGCGCATGTCGCCGGGGATCTCGTCGTACACCGGCATGGCGCCGGCGTTGACGATGCCCATGTCGAGGCCCGCGCGGATGGCGTGGTAGAGGAACACGGAGTGGATGGCTTCGCGAAGCACGTTGTTACCGCGGAAGGCGAAGGAGACGTTGGAGACCCCGCCGCTGGTGCGAGCGAAGGGGAGATGCTGCTTGATCCACGCGACGGCCTTGAAGAAGTCCACCGCGTAGTTCGCATGCTCGTCGATGCCCGTGCCGACGGTGAGGATGTTCGGGTCGAAGACGATGTCCTCCGGTGGAAAAGCGAGTTTTTTAACCAGCAGATCGTAGGCGCGCTGGCAGATCTGGATGCGGCGATCGAAGTTATCCGCCTGGCCCTGCTCGTCGAAGGCCATGACGACGACCGCTGCGCCGTACTGCCGCACCAGCCGCGCCCGCCGCAGGAATTCTTCTTCGCCGTCCTTGAGCGAGAGCGAGTTGACGATGGCCTTGCCCTGCACGCGCTTGAGGCCCGCCTCGAGCACGCTCCACTTCGAGCTGTCGATCATGATCGGCACGCGGGCGATGTCGGGCTCGCTGGCCACCAGATTCAGAAAATCCACCATCATCTTCTCGGAGTCGATCATGCCGTCGTCGAAGTTGATGTCGATGGCCTGGGCGCCGTTTTCCACCTGCTCGCGGGCGATGCGCAGGGCCTCGTCGAGGTTGCCCTCTTGGATGAGCTTCTTGAACTTGATCGAGCCCGTCACGTTGGTGCGCTCGCCGATGTTGATGAAGTTCGAGCCCGGATAGATGGTCAAGGGCTCGAGGCCCGACCACTTGGGAAAGTGCTCCACGGCCGGCAGCGTGCGGGGCCGGAGCGTGCTCACGGCCTCGGCGATGGCCTGGATGTGCAGGTTGGTGGTGCCGCAGCAGCCGCCGACGATGTTGAGCCAGCCCTGCTTGGCGAAGTCGCTCACGACGCCCGCCATGTACTGCGGAGTTTCGTCGTACTGGCCGAACTGGTTCGGCAGACCCGCGTTAGGATAGACGCACACGGGGAAGGGGGCTTTCTTGGCGAGCACCTCGACGTAGGGCCGCATGAGGTCCGCGCCCAGCGCGCAGTTGAGGCCGATAGAGAGTAGCGGAAGATGCGAGACGGAATACAAGAAGGCTTCCACCGTCTGGCCCGAGAGCGTGCGGCCTGATTGATCGGTGATCGTCCCCGACACCATCACTGGCAAGGGCGTCTTCTTGGTCTTTTCAAAATATTCGCTGATGGCGAAGAGCGCGGCCTTGGCGTTGAGCGTGTCGAAGATCGTCTCGACGAGCAGGATGTCGCAGCCACCTTCGACCAGAGCGGCGATCTGCTCGTAATAGGCTTCTTTGAGTTCATCGAAGGAGACGGCGCGAAAGCCTGGATTGTTCACGTCCGGCGAGAGCGAAGCGGTCTTGGTGGTGGGCCCTATGGAGCCGGCCACGAAGCGCGGCTTCTGCGGATGGGCAGCGGTGAACTCGTCGCACAGCTTGCGTGCGATCTGCGCCGACACAAGGTTCAGTTCGTAACTCAGATCTTCCATCCCGTAGTCGGCCATGGAGATACGCTGAGCAGAGAAAGTATTGGTTTCTAAAATATCCGCGCCGGCCTCGAGGTACTTGCGATGGATCTCGGCGATCACCGCGGGTTTGGTGAGCACCAGGAGATCGTTGTTCCCCTTGAGCGGCTTAGGAAAATCCTTAAAGCGCTCACCCCGGTAATCTTCTTCCGTGAGTTTGTACTGCTGGATCATGGTGCCCATGGCCCCGTCCAGAATCAGCACGCGCTTTTCGAGTTCTTTAAAAATGGGATGAGTCACAGGCTTGCTCCTAGCAAGCCATTAGAGTATTAATTATTTAGAAAAAAGACCAGTAGGAAAATCTAGTTATTTTCAATATTTAACTAAATTCCGTTGAGTCATGTCGATTGCTAGGACTGGCTTTTTTTGTGTGACTGGACACAGAAGCTTATTCATCTTGCCCTAGCAAAACTGAGGAGATAGCAGGCCACAGTGGATTCTATCTCATCCTAAATTATAGCCGTTGACCCACCTTGAATGAAGTAACAATATGCCCGCCAACAGGAGTCATTTATGCGCATGTTCTTTGGTCTGATTTTCTCGTTGGTTTTGTTCTCACCTCAATCAGGGAGAAGCGAAGTTGCTAATTACAATCAAGAAGTCGTCGCTTCAATGAATCTGATCGCTGATCGCGCGATGGTTGAACTAAGTTTTACCAATAAAACGCCTTCCAATATTTTCGTCATGCTACGTCCGAACAGAAATAATACGGTGGCAAATCTTGGTCAACATCGTGTTGATGTACGTGCAGGTTCTCAAGGCAATATTAATATTCCCTTTTCTTATGAGACACGTTTGCGTGAGCAAAATATTTTTGTGCTCCATCTTGATGTGAGTTATGTCGACAGCAAGGGCGTAGAGTTTAAGCTTCAACCGATCTATCAACTTATTGAGAAGGGGCCACGAGGTTACCAAGCCACTTCTGAAACTAAGGTCTATAGTAGAGCCTTTGCACCTCTGACAGTTAACGGTCGTGTTTTTTCCGGAGAAGGACAAATAGATCGTGGGGCCAATTTTCAAGAGCAAGTATTTGTCCCGGAACAGACTATAATCTTAGCTTCGGATAGCGATCTTGATCCTCAGAGATTGCCACGAGTAGAAATTGAGCGCGGGGGACTTCCTCGCGATATGGCCAATGCGCTTCCTGTTGGAAATTTACCACGCTCGTCTAGTATCGGCGCTTCACCGAAAGAAAACGCCCTCGTAGCATATCCGAAGTCGACATGCATTCCTGGTCCCAACTGTAAAATGGGAGCGTTGTTTTATAGCTATGCATCTTCATTTTTTAGCAGTTCAAAATTAAGCTCAGGCTGGGGATTCACTGTTGAGTACTGGGAACTGGATGGAATTCCTTTAGCGAAATGGAACCTTATAGGTTCGTCAGAAGTGCGTCCGGATGGTCTTTGGTATTTAATTCCAAAAAAACAACCAAAACCAAACACCACAAAAGCCTATATTTTCAGAATGGGTAACCGTTTTGTGAATTTGTTGAACCCAGCCGTTTTGGATAAAAACTTTTCACCAACTCCCTACACTTGGACCACCGTAGTAACACCCAAGCAGTTGCCAAATGGAACTTGGGAAGAGGCAACACCATTTAAGGTTGTATCGTTGCCACTGGGAGTAGGTGCTGGACTTCATAACATTCTCAACACTGCTATGCGCTTGTGGGCAAGGCTCGTGGAAGTGAATGTTAATCCCGTAAGTCTCATGCCTATTAAGTTTCATTTCCCCAACTCATTTTCAAATTCAATCTGGAAATGCACTTCAACAAATAGCAGTGGAACGGCAATTCCATGGAGTTGTTCGACAGGTGCATTCGGAGATATTTGGCTTATCCCAGAGCATGCCGACTGGGATGTCCCTGTTCATGAACTCGCTCACACAATCAATAAGTTTCACTGGAAAGGCGTTCCGGTTCCTGGTGCTGGCGGGGCTCACTTTGCTGATCGATGCTATAATCCTGGTCTCACCATGATGGAAGGGTTTGCTAACTTTTTACCACTATGGCTTCGCTACGAGCGGACGGAGAAATTGCCGTGGTCAATCGTTGGTAATATTGAAACTTATTCAAGAGAGTGTCCCACTGGCCAAATGAATGAGATGGCCGTCGCTGCGACTTTTTGGGACCTCTACGATACGCAGATTGAAGTAGCGACTAATAACCGCTACGACGTTGTGAATTTTGGTGATGCAGGCGGAGTTGTTTCTGAATACTTGAATGGTCACAAAAATAGCATGACAGATTACCGAAAAAAATTGCTAAACAATCACAATACTCAGACTCAACAGTGGATCAATGATCTGTTTCGCTTGAACTATACCTTCGCTGACTAATCTCTCTTGGCCTGTCCCACCCGTTATACGGGTGGGAACTTTCAAAACCCAATATTTTTCTTCCTCACGCCATCAAGTAGAAGCCCAGCAGGAAGAAGGCGAAGGCCGCAGTCAGATAGCGGTTGGGCAGGCGCCGTTGCCACAGGCACTCGAGCAGCGACACCCACACCGGGCCGGTGATGGCGACGGCGGTGAGCGAGCCGACGTGGGCGTACTTGAGCGCCGTGAGGTAGAGGGAGAGGGAGACGAAGGTGCCGCAGATGCAGGCGATGAGCACCAGCGAGACCTCGCGCTTACGCATGGCCCGGAAGTCGCCGATGACCTTCAGGATGTGCGTCGGACGGATCAGCAGGAAGCCGATCATGGCACCCGCGCAGCGGATGAGGTTGACCTGCATGGAGTCCATGTCGGGCGTGAGCTCGTAGGCCTGGCGCGTGAGCATCACGCCGCAGGCGTCGAGGAGGATGCCGGTGAAGGCCCAGCCGAAGCTCTTGAGGTCCCAGCTACCGGTCATCTTGTTGCGCTCGAGGAGGAAGACGCCGAGACAGGCGATCATGCAGGCGACGGCGGCGAACTGCGCCGGGTTGAAGGTCTGGTCGAGGAAGAAGTAGCCGTAGGCCCCGAGGAGCAGGGGCTGGAAGCTGAAGAGCACCAGCGAGCGGCCAGCGCCGAGGGTGGCGTAGGCCTTGAAGAGGAAGAGGTCGCCGATGCACAGGCCCATGAAGCCACTGCACATGAGGAAGAGGGTGGCCTGAGTGCCGATGGGGGCGAAGCCGGTGGCGTAGGTGGCGCCGGCGAAGAGGACGATGGCGACGGTGACCTTGACCTGGTTGATCCACCAGGCGGAGAACTTCTTGGAGTAGTGGGAGAACACCAGACTGGCGGTACTAAAAAAGAGATTGGCCGCCAGGGCCAAGAGATAGACATTGGTGGAACTCATCGGGACACTTTACTCCGGTTGCTGATAACCTAGCACAATGAAGAAGCCGTCAACAGGGGGAGAAGACCCCTTCCGCGAAAAACTTGATGCCGACCAGTATCGTGTCTGCCGCCTCGGCGGGACCGAGAGCCCTTATTCGGGGAAGTACTACCTCCACAAGGAGCCCGGCACCTACCTGTGCGTCGCCTGTGGCCAGGAGATCTTCAGCTCGGAGACGAAGTTCGAGAGCGGTTCGGGCTGGCCCAGCTTCTGGGACGTCCAGCAGTCGAAGGCCGTGAAGCTCGTCGACGACTACTCCTTTAACATGCACCGGGTGGAGGTGCGCTGCGCGGGCTGCGACTCGCATCTGGGCCACGTCTTCGACGACGGGCCAGCACCGACCGGCCAGCGCTGGTGCATTAACTCCGTGGCCCTGGACTTCAAGCCTAGGGCATGAACTGGGGACGCGTTCCGCCACCCGCGTGAATGCCGGATGGGCGGACGATGTCTACCCGAGGCCGTGGAGGTGTCGGAGTGCCGCCGCCAGCATGGATGCCGGAGACGGGGTCGGCCGGGTTGAGCAGGATGTTTCGGATGTCGCGGATGTTGCTAAGGTCCTCGAGGCTAATGCGCCCGGAGCCTTGGACGAGTCCGTTGCGATCGATGCGAATCTCCTCACCCTTGAAGACGATCGTGGTGACCTCGAGCTGCGGGTTGCGCGCATCGATGACGACCTGGTCACCTTGCACGCGCACGCCAGGGACACGGTTGAGGTCGGCCTTGTCGTACCAGCCCGCATCGCGAGTTTGCATCGCTTCGACGTCGCTGCGCTTGAGGACGAGTTCGGTTGAGGCCGCCGACGTGTTCAGCGCCGTCAGAGTTGCGAGAAGAAGAAGAGTTTTCATTGAATGTGCTCCGCCGAATGGGGGGATTTATCGATGTCGTCTGTCGCGAGAACGGTCCACACCACGTCCGTGCCGGCGTTGGCCGGATCTTCCATGATGCGATGGATTTCTTGGAAGGCGTGTTTCATGACTCGTGCGATGGCGGGAGCAACCTTGGCGCGGTTCACGGCTTCGACCTGAAGGCTGAGCCAGCTCTTTTCGCTGCCAAACCCCGTAAGGTCATAGTGGTTTTCAAGGAGCCGTCCGGCCAGGGACTTGACCGCAGCCTGATCGAAGTCCACGTTGGCCCCCACGTGGTAGCAGTCCCCGTCGAAGCGCAGAACACCCTTCTCCGTGAGTTGCTCGAGGATCGCGACGCCGCGCAGGCCATAGTGGTACTGCGCTTCGGCGCGAGAGAGGCCAGGCCTGCAGCAAGTGCGAATCATGAGCTCGTAGCTTGCCGAGTCCGCGAAGTACTGGCTGGCTTCCTGGCCAATGTAGACGATGTCAGAGGACGGCGGCGTCGGTGGGGTAAAGCTGCTGAGGGTTTTCACGATGTCCGGGTAGTGGGTGCTCACGAAGTCTCGTGCGACGGCTTCTCCGAAGGCGGCGTTCACGATGGTGAAGGCATGGCCAAAATCCGGCTTGCGAACCTCGGCGTTTTCGATGCGGCCGAAGGTCGACCCGGCGATCGCCAACTGCGACGCCAGTGCACTCGAAGAGAGGTTGGGCCTTTGCCGCTTGATCTCCTGGATGCAGGAACGCAGGTAATTGCGAATGTCCTGTTGTGAGGTTTCGAGCATGAGCACTCCTTAAAAGTGCCGCCTATATAGCATGGTTTCAGAGAGTCCAAAGAGCAAAGCAACAAATGACAGGATTTCTTAAGAGCAGAAGGCCAAAACTTACAGGATTTATCCCGCTGTGGGACAGAAGATAAAGGGCTTAGCGAAGAGGCTTCCCACCGCGGGACGAAAGCTTTGACCCGCGATGGGAAGTTGCGGTCGGGGGTTTGGGCTTGTCGTATTGATCTGCCATCACACGAAAGAAGGGGGAGTAAGTATGACATTGAAGCTTTTAATTTGTGCGGTCATGGCCTTGGGTCTAGCGGCTTGCGGGAAGGATTCTGGCGGGGGAAGAGCGAAGTCACGTGTCACGCCAGTCATCACAGATCAGGACCCAGTGGAGCCTCAGCCGCTCCCGCCGGTTCGACAAGAAGGCTTCGTTGCCACCCTCAAGCGCCGAGTGGAGATCGCGCCCGATCTGTCCAACCTCGACGAGTTCATCCTGGGGATGAACCAGTTTGAGTGGCAGGTCGAAGCCTTCGACGGCCGGGCCCACGAGCGCGAGGCGAGCTGTAAAAAAATCAAAAACTCTGACGCGAATCGTCGCACGGTGGTTGGCCGCTTCGATCGCTCCGGAGCAGCGTCGGTGCTAGTCGAAGTTCAAGAGAATGATCCGGCGGTCAATGAAGTGGAGTGCGTGGTGAGCGATCGCGGCCAGGTGCTCGCACGCTTCACGTACAAACTCCGCAAGAGCTTCGTCGTCCACGGAGAGATGGCCGCGCGCAGCCTGAGCCTCGGCGAGAAGCTCGGGAATCTTGTGCTCCTGCCCAGCTCGATCCTGACGACACATGGTGACCGGGTCACTCTGAGGTTCGAAAAAATCATCGCTGCGAATGCGAAGCTCCGCACGCTGGCGGAGGTGATGTTCCAGGCGACCGCCGAGAGGCCGGGGATAACGCCAGGGGAGATTCTCCTCGAAGCCGACGAGGGCTACGGAGAGCTAGAGGTCGAGCTGCGGGGGCAGAACGGAGGAGATGCCATCACTTCGCGCGCACCGGTCACGGCAGTGCCGGCGCGCACGGCGGACCTCAACGGTGCCTGTCGGGGCTACCATAGCCGAGGGGACCAGCGGTGCTTTGGGAAGAAAGGTCACCGCGGATATCCAGGAGAAAATGGCGTCGATGGTGCTCCGGGGGGAGACAGCGGTGCACTGAAGTTCACCGCCGCAGACGCTCGGCACCTGCGCCTCAAGCTCCGCAAAATCCCCGGCGTCGGTGGCCGCGGTCTTCCGGGGAGCGTAGGGGGTGCCGGTGGGCCTGGTGGTATCGGCTCAACGATTGTCTGGCACACGAGTAGTCCGCGCGGGTGCCCGCACTGCTTCGGCCAGGCCGGGGATCTCCTGGCACTGAACCCGACGGAGATCGAAATCCACGAGTACAAGTTCCCCGACGGGCCCCCCGGTGACCGGGGCACCGACGGAGCACACGGTGCAACGGGAGCGAGCGGGAGAAACCTCGACTCGGAGATCGAATACAGGGAACAAAACCTTAAGCTCACCGTGAGCTCGAACTGGGAGAGCCGTCCATGAGACACATCGTCAGATCCTCCACCGCACTGAGCCTGGTGGTCGTCCTAAGCCTTGGGGCCTGCGGGAAGAGCTCGCCGTCGAACTCCGCTCCCCGGAGTCTGCGCGAGGGAGTTTCATCCTCCGGACCGGCGAGTGAGCTGCAACCGCTGCGCACCCTCCTTGCGTCTTCTTCCCCGAACCTCGCTCTGGCGGAGGTCCTCACCCGGACCCTCGGCGCAGGCGCCCGGCGGGAGGTCGATGAGCTGATGGCGCTCTTTACCCCAGAGGAGCTGCGGACCATCGTCGCGAGATTGGAAAACGATAACAAGAAGATCCGCAACGACTATCTTTTCCACGGAGAGCGCTACCAGGACGAGCGCGAGCAGCTCGCGCTCTCGCACACACAGAGTGCTCTCGCGCAGGCCGCGCGCTTCCCGGAGGCGCAGTTGACCTTGACGGTGGTCGCCGAGCTTAAAGAGCGCGCGCTCGAGCAAATCATCGCGGCCTACGATCAGCGTGCCGCGGAACTGGCGCAGCAGCTCATCCCGACGCTTGCGCTAGAACTTCGCAGCCGGGAGCCGCGACTCGTCGCTCGCCTTGAGGAAGATCTCGCGACCACACCTCGTGCCGATCTGATCGAGAGAATTGCGACGGCTCGTCCGATGCTTGAGCTCATCGACGCGCACTTCCGTGATTCGAACCTCAGCGCGGCGGAACAGTACACCACGCTGATGGCCGGAATCCTGGCCGGGGCTCTTTACCAAGAACTCAAGCGCCATAAAACATTTCAGGAATTGGTGAGGAGCGCCACGAACATCATCCGCGAGGCGAAGGAACTTAGGGCAAAGGCCCGTGAGTTCTCTCTGCTGGTGAACACGTTGCAGGGCCACGTCGATAAAGTATCGAAGAGCACGCTGGAGCTTTCCAGTGGCCTTTCTCAGTCGGCGCGGGAAGCTCAGGCCCTGGCCCGTCGAGCTGGTGACCTCTTGGGACAAGGCCAGGAGGTAGAGGCCCGTCGCATATATGGATTTTTGCACGGGGCTCTCGTCAGTGGTAAGCCGAGTGGGGAAGGAGCCCATCCGAGTGTGCTCTCGCAAGGTCGCGCGGTGAGCGAGGGGGTCCAGCGCACCGTCCACGCCGCCCTCGATCTCTCACAAAACTTAGGTGCCATCCTTGAGACGACCCAGCGCATGGCCCAGGTGCTCGGAGTGAAACTGCCGCGCGAAGTGGAGAAAGCCGTTGCCATCGCAAGTAAAGTGAGTGCCGTCGCGAGCTCCGCGAAAAGCGTGATCGCGGGCTTCGCCGCCGGCGGGTACCTCGGGGCACTGGGAGCTTTTAGCTCGAGTCCGGTCATGAAGATGATGATGGGTGGCGGTGACGATGGGACGGCCCGCCAGCTCGCGGAGATCAATCGCAAACTCGATCAGGTGCTGCGTAACCAGCAAAAAATCATGGAACTCCAGCTCGAGACCATGGGGATGATTAAGAACCTTGCTCTTATGGTGGAAGGCTACCATCAAGAAGAGCTACGCCGTATGGCGGGCCTGCGATCCCTCGCGCTGGTAAACCTCGAGGTTGGTCGGTCGCTCTTAAACCGTGATCTTCGCTCCTGTGAGACCATGGTGGGACGCTTGCTGAGTAGTTCTGCGGATTCGCGGCAGTTTCCGGTGGCCTACGCCGCGGCCATGGAGCGCGCGCACAACTTTCACGCCATCACGCAGCTCAACTCCGCTCGCTCAGCGCTCGCGGCGAGCATCCGCAGCCAGAGCGATCTGCTCTCGTTCCTGCGGAGTTCGGAGAGCGACGGCTTCACGCGCTGTCAGTCGGGCCTGGCGAACGCTTTCGGCACAGCAAGTGCGCAGGAGAACCCCCTCCTGGCGATCTTCCAAAGCAACGAGGCGCAGGACCTCATGCGCTTCCAGCTCGAGGTCTATCGCCCGCTGCGGGCCTTCTTGCAGCAGGTGACCGACGAGCGGAGCCTAGACAGTGTCCCCCTGCACCTTCCGCTCAAAAAGGTCACGGAGCTGCACATGAAACGCGCTCAGGTGATCGACGCGCGCCTCGACATGCGTGCGAGCACGAGTCGCTACCAGTTGCAGCACTTGATCTCTGGCCTGTCCCTCGAACGATACCTTGGTTCCCTCGTCCTGCTGCATCCGTACCTCGAGTTCGAGCGGGACCAGTGGTCACTGGGACCTGAGGCGCTGGTTCAGCTTTATCTGCAAGATGCCGGTCTCGAGCGAGGCCTTGGGTCTCGCGGCGGCCATCATTTGCGAAATGCGCTCAAGCTGACGCAGTCGGCGATTGCCCAAGAGGCGCTTCTCGCAGGAGAGCCGCTGATCCCTTTGCTCTATGAGCGTTTCCATCAGCAGATCGTTTCTCCGCTCGACTGCTCTCAACTGCAGACCCTGGCGATGCCGTCGGTCGCAGCGGTCGCAGAGGGAGAGCGCGTTCCCTTCGTCTGCGCCCTTCGCTCCAATGCCCTGCTGATGCAAAACTATCTTTCTTATGTCCTGCTTCGGTATAACTCCGCAGAGGATTATCAATCGGCCTTTGAAAGACGTGACTCCGCTGCGCTCGCGCGGATGCTTGGCGCTGCAGTGAGTGCCTCGCAGGTGGTAGCTGAAGGGGATAAAGTTGTGCTGCGCTTGGGCGCTCCCCGCGGAGGACAATTCCACATTCCGCTTCCCCGGCCGCAGGAGCTAAAGAGTGGTGACCTGCTCTACTCGGAGAACCTCGGACGATTGCTCGCGATGCAGGAGATCGTGCTCGAAGAACTCGCGCTGCAGGCGCCGGTGGTCCGTGACTACGGTCCGGACGCGCTCCTCAAGATTCTTATTTCAAGTCACAGAGGGACCGGTCACTAAGACCCACTCCTGATCTTGTGTTGGTAAGTGGGGGGCCCTGGTGCCCCCCATTTCTTTTTTACACGCTCGTCCCCTCCAGCCTAGACAATGGGTTATAAGAATGCCGCAACTTCCCCAGGAGGATCGGATGAAAGTTTTTTTGGCCATCGCGAGCCTCGGCCTCGCGCTCACGGGTAGCGCTCTCGCGCAGTCCTACATGGTGCGCGGCAACGGTACGGCCTACACCGTCGATCAGAAAGGCTTCGTCTACAACATGAACCTTTTCGTGCTGCCCTACATGGTGACGACCAGGGGCGGTCAGTTCTTCACCACGGAGAAGCGCGAGATCGTCAGCGTCGACGAAAACGGCTTCTTCTACCGCCTCGACCCCAAAGAGTTCGAGGCACCTCGTAAGGTGCAGTTCTCCGGCTACAACTACTTCGCCGGCTCCGACGGCACGGTCTGGACCTTCGACCGGCAGGGCCTGATCTACAAGGGCGAGCCGAACTGGGATTACCGCAAGCCCCTGCTCTCCGGTGGAACTTACTTCGTCGTCAGCGGTGGCCGCAATAAGCCGGGCCGTCTGATCGTCGCCACGGACCGGGGTCAGCTCGTCGAAACGGTGGTGCCGAACCTCGACCCGGCGCAGATCAAGGACGGAGGCAACAACTGGTTTCAGACAGAGGACGGCCGAGTCTTCACTCTTTCCCGCGATGGTTTCGTCTACGACAAAACGAGCCTCCTCTCTCGCACGAAGCTTGCCCTCAAGGGCGGAGTGTATTTCGGTCAAGGGGCGAAGTTATACACCGTAGCCGAAGACGGCATGGTGTCAGAACGTGGCGCCTTGTCCCAATACGGTACCGTCACGAAAACTGGGCATAACTACTTTTTAACTAAGGAAGGAAAGGTCTATACCATTGATATGCAGGGCGCCGTTTATGAACGCACCTCGGCGCTGGATTTCTCCAATGTCACGTTAACAACCTTCTAAGAAGTTTGATAAAATGGAGGGCACCACTCAAGGTGAGGCCCTCCATGTCCCACGCAGCGCTCTTTATCGAAGAAAGTCACGGCTACCGCATCGAAGTACGTACGCACTTCGACTTCCCGCGCTCGAACCCGCTCCAGTCGCAGTACCTTTTCCAGTACACGATCACGATCTCCAACCTTCGCGGTCCTCACGCGCAGCTGCTCTCGCGCCTGTGGCACATCGAAGACGCCGAGGGCGAAGTTCGCCAGGTTCAGGGGCCAGGCGTCGTGGGCCACACGCCCCACTTCAAGCTCGGCGACACCTTCGAGTACTCGAGCTTCTGCCCGCTCCCCACCATGACCGGTAAGATGTGGGGTCACTTCGAGATGCTCGGGAACGATGGACAGACCTTCGAGATCACCACGCCGGTGTTCAAGTTCGCGGTACCGGAAGAGTACATCGACCGCTACTAGGAGGCCCCGAGCTTCGCGAAGAGTTCCTTGAGTAGGTCGAGGTCTCGGGCGAAGTCTCCGCGGATCTCTTCCTCGGAGAAGTTCGAGAAGTCGCGCCGATCGAGGAGCTCGGCCATGAGCTTGAGCCGGGCGAGGACGTTGTCGATGTCGTGGAGGGGCTTCATTCGACGACGCGGAACTCGAGGTTGACCGGGCCCCAGCTCAGGCGCAGCTTGTCCCAGGGCTTCAGCGGGCCGACGCCCGCGGGAGTGCCGGTGAAGACGAGGTCGCCGTCGCAGATGGGGAAGCGGGCGGCGGCGTGGTGGATGGCCTGGTCGGGGCCGAAGATCGCGTCCGTCAGTGCGGCGTGCTGGCGGCGCTCGTCGTTGACGAAGAACTCGAAGGGCGTCGTGCGCCAGTCGGGGAAGTCGCGCTGGCCCACCAGCGGGGCGAGCAGGGCGCTGTGCTTGAAGCACTTGGAGATCTCCCAGGGCTGGCCCTTGGTCTTGAGCTCCTTCTGCAGGTGGCGCAGAGTCAGGTCGAGGCCCAGGCCCACGGCGATGACGTTCTTCTTGTAGAGCTTGAGCACGACCTCGCACTCGTAGTGGATCTCGCCGAGCTCCCAGGGCAGGCGCACGGCCTGCTGGTCTTTGAGCTCGGTGAGGCAGGACGGGGGCTTGAAGAAGATCACCGGCTTCTCCGGCAGGGGTTCGCCGAGCTCCTTGGCGTGGTCGGCGTAGTTCTTTCCGATGCAGATCAGCTTGTCCATGAGCTTTCCTTTGGCCCTATTTTGCGGCCAAGTTTTGTTTTAGCCAATCGCTCAGCGTCGCGCGCTGGACCTTGCCCAGCGCCGTGCGGGGGAGCTGGGGGATGGTCTTGAGG
>DAIPJL010000277.1:0-2169 GCA_036770305.1 Bacteriovoracaceae bacterium
TCATCAAGGTCTGCGAGCAGGTGCTCGGCGGCTACGAGCCCGAGCTGAAGGTGGATCCGCTCAACGCCCACAAACTCGTGCTCAAGTCGGCGCTCTTTTTCATGGAGTACCTCAACGCTCGCGAGCGCTCCAGTACCCTCGCCGACCTTCCGGTGCCGGAAGAGCTGCAGAAGATCAAGGCCCCGCGGCCCGACGGCGTGTTCTACTTCCAGTACTTCGTCCTGGTGATGGTCATCACCACGCTCACCGGCTTCGCGGTCCACACCGGCGTGGCCTACCTGCACGAGCAGATCGTCGAGTCCGCCATGCTCGTGCTGAAATCGAAGAAAGAGGTCGGCAGCTTCCTGCTCTCCCAGACCGAGAGCGTGGAGTTCATGAGCTGGGCCTGCACCGCCTTCACGGCGCTGCTCTACCTGGTGATCGCTCGAAGCATCATCCGCGAAGTCGAAGGCGTCTCCTACGGCTACCTGCGGGACCTGCGGGAGATCCTCAGCGGTGCCTACGAGAAGCGCCTGACGCCGCGGAAAAATGACCCGGGGAAAGAAGCCGCTTTCGCCATCAACCAGGTGCTCAACCTGATGTTCACCAAACGCTCACCGGAAAAAGTTCACACCATTCACAGCCACACGCTCCACGAAGCTCCGCCCGCCTTCATCGAAGAGTTCCGCGACAGCGAAGGCAAACGCGCCTACCGCGTCCTGACGCCAAACGGCGAAGTCGTCGAAGGCCTGGATTTCGAAGACACCCTGAAGCTCATCAAAAAAGTCAGCTAGCCCGCGCCCCTCTCTCGCGCTAAACTGCCGGCCATCCAGGGGGTTGTCATGCGCCAGTTTCTTTTCCTCGTCCTTTGCCTTTCTCTGAGCACCAAAGTCCGCGCCTGGGGCACCATCGGCCACCGCGTGGTGGGCAAGCTCGCCGAGGACCGCCTGAGCGAGACGAGCAAGAAGAAAGTGCGCGAGCTCCTGGGCCGCGAGACGCTGGCCGACGTGGCCAACTGGCCCGACTGGATCAAGTCCGACCCGGCCTGGAAGCACGCCGGCCCCTGGCACTACATGAGCATCGCCGACGGGCAAAAACTCAAAAGCTTCAAGCACGGCCCGCAGGGTGATATCTACGAGGCCATCCAGCGCTTCACCAAAGAGCTCAAGGATCAAAAGCTGCCGAAAGAAAAACGCCGCGAGGCCCTCGCCTTCCTGGTGCATCTCATCGGCGACGTGCACATGCCCCTGCACGTGGGCCGCGGGGACGACGCCGGCGGCAACAAGATCGAGCTCAAGTGGTTCGGCAAGCGCACCAACCTCCACGAGATCTGGGACGAGAAGATCATCGAGATGGAGCGCATGAGCTATAGCGACTACGCCGCTTGGGTGGACAAGGCCTCGGCCGAGGAAGAAAAAGTTTGGCGTAAAGAGCCGCTGGAGAAATGGCTGGAGGAGTCGCAGAGTCTTCGTCCGCTGGTCTACGACTACCCCAAGACAAAACCTCTACCGCGCTACTGGGAATACGAGTACCGTTACAAAACCTATAAGACCCTCAACGAGCGCTTGCTGAAGGCCGGCGTGCGTTTGGCGGCGTGGCTGGAAGAAAACCTGTGAGCGAAAGGCGCATCTCCGCGCTCTTCATCATCGCCTTCGGCCTCTTGGCGCTTTATGACCTGACCCTTGAATGGGGCCGCGCCAGTCTGCCCCATATCGTGGCGGAGTTTTTGGTATGTCTGATCGCTTGGGTGTGGGGCCTTCATCTCATGCGCAAAAGTTGGCAACTCAAAGACGAACTCGCCAAATTCGCTCAGGGATTGTCGGATGCCATCGATAAACAATTTATTTTGTGGAAGCTCACGCCCGCAGAAAAAGATGTGGCGCTTCTCATCCTCAAAGGACTCGACTTTAAGCTCATCGCCGAAGTGCGCAAGACCTCCGAGCGCACCGCACGCCAACAGGCCCTCAGTGTGTATCAAAAATCTGGCCTCTCCGGACGCAATGAACTGACGGCTTTTTTTCTGGAAGACCTCTTAAGCTCCCCTACTAGCTCCCCGAAATAACTGGCATCGAACAAATCACCTATGGGCATCGAGGCCCGGCCCTCGCAGAATTGTGGGATGAAAACATTCCTGTTGCTGCTCATTTTCTCCGCTCGCCTCGAGGCCATGACTCTTGGGGAGATCCTCGA
>DAIPJL010000058.1:0-15601 GCA_036770305.1 Bacteriovoracaceae bacterium
GCCCCAGAGGCCACGCACACTCACGGACTATTCGCAGGTGACGGTATCTTTGATCGTCTGGCCCATCATCTGGCCAGTGGTCCTGGTCACCAGAGAGCTGCCGCGCTTCGAGGTCACGGAGGTGACGCTGCCGAGGTTCTGGCCCTGGAGTTTCGTTGAGATCTTCATCTCGAGGGCCTGGCCCTTGCAGCTCGCTTGGGTGACGAGTTCGAAGGTGAGGCCCGAGTCTTCGTCTTCGATTTTCTCCGTGCGCGCTTTGCCGTCGGCGATGATGGTTTGCGTCGTGCGGCTGCCCTCGTCGTCGGTCCCCGTCATGGTGTAAACTGTCACCCGGTTTTGGATCGACTGCGTGACCACGACGTCCGTCGAATCAGCCTCGTTGCCTGTCTCCGAGCGGCAAACGGAGTAGCTCCCTGCGAGGTTCGGGCAGGCAAGCGCCGAGAGCGAGACCAAAATGAAGATGAGCGAAACGAAGAGGCGCATGTTGACTCCTTGATGGAAGAGTCAGAAGTATTTCAGTCGGACTTGGCCGCGTCAAGCTGGTAGCGGTGAAAGATTTGTGACACGGCATGCTCATGGCCCCAGTCTTCCAGAGTTAGATAGAGTGTGACGAGGGCCACGCCGAGCATGAGGAAGTCCGTGGTGAGGTGAACTTTCTTGTGCATGAGGAATTCAAAAATCTTCTGGAAACTGGCCTGGAAGCTCTGTAACTCGAAGCGCATAGGGCCCTCTAGCGCGTCGCCGAAGTGCCGGCGAAAGAGTTCTGCCATGTGAGCGCGGTCTTCCTCCGACCAGTCCGGCCGGATCAGGCCCGTGAGCTCAAGGCCGAGGAAGAAGCGTGGGTCATTCTGCTGGTAGAAGCCGCAGTAGAGCTCGCGCAGACCGCGCGCGAATTCCGCGCTGAACTCCCCCCAAAGATTGCCGGGTGAAAAGAGGAGTTTCTCGTCCTGCTGCCCGAGGTTCGTGGCGCGCAGGTCGAGGAAGAAGGGCCCGGCGCTGAGGACCTGACGGAAGTAGAGCTCGAGCAGGAGGTCTCCCGCCAGCTGGCCGTCTCGGATCGGAGCGAGCGCCTGGCGTTCGCAGAGCGCGATGCGAGAGGGGAGGTGCGGCGCGAGCTTGCGCCGCGCCTCCTGAGCGCCGTCTCCGGAAAGCAGGCGCTTCGAAAGCTGGGTCCCGTCGCGCAGGAGCGTGGGCCAGGGAACCACGTCGAAGAGCAGCGTCGGAACGTGTTCCAACAAAATTTTTAAGTTCGGCGCAAGAAATGACATTAGGCCCATGGCCTATTATCCTTGCATAAAACGCACAAGGAAAGGGCATGGCACGAATATTCATCGCGGGGGCTTCCGGGTTCATCGGCAAGGCACTGATCGAGGCCATCCTCTCGTCGACCGAGCACCAGGTGGTGGCCTTCTCCCGCGGCAAGAGTTCGCAGGTCCATCAGCGGCTGCGCTGGATCCAAGGGGATCTCTTTTCGCTGAAGGATATCACCGAGGCGATGCAGGGCTGTGACCAGGCGCTGTACCTGGTTCACTCGATGCTTCCCTCGGCGTCTTTGGTGCAGGGGACTTTCTACGACATGGACCTGATCCTCGCCGACAACTTCGCCCGGGCGGCGCGGCACCTCGGGGTCGGCCACGTGCTCTACCTCGGAGGGCTCCTGCCCGATGACGTCAGCGCGCTTTCCTGGCACCTCAAGTCGCGCCTGGAGGTCGAGCAGTGCCTGGCGTCGGCGGCCGCGCGAGTGACGGTCCTGCGCGCGGGCATGGTGCTGGGCCAGGGGGGCTCGTCTTTTGCCATCATGCGCCGCTTGGTGGAGCGCTTGCCCATCATGTTCTGCCCGCGCTGGACGGCGACGCGCTCGCAGCCCATCGACCTCGACGACCTCAAGGGCATCGTCCTCGCCTGCCTGCGGGACGAAAAGATCCAGGGACAGGTGTGGGACATCGGGGGGCCCGCGGTCATGACCTACCGAGAAATGATGCGTACGACGGCCGAGGCCATGGGCCGCCGGCCCTTGATGATTCCAGTGACGGCCTTCAGTCCTAAGCTCTCGCGCTTCTGGGTTACGCTCGTCACGGGAGCGCCGCGGGCGCTGGTTTATCCTTTGGTGCTGAGCTTGCGCCACTCCATGATCGTCAACCCGGCTCGGCGCTTCCCCTATCCCGAGCTCATGGCCACGAGCTTCGCCGAATCCTTGGCGCGCTGGGCGCCGCTGGCCGAAGGAGAAGTCCATGCCTTCAAGCGGCCGGTGGCCCTCGATGCTCCCAAGCACGTGCGCTCCGTACAGCGCCTGCTGCTCCCGTCCGCCAAGACCGCTGCCTGGATCGCCGAGGAGTACTTCCGCTGGCTGCCGCGCTTCTTCTCGTTCTTGATCCGGATCGAAATCCGGGACACCTTCTGCAACTTCTACCTGCTCGTACCACAGCTGCGGCTTTTGATCCTTGAGAAGTCGCTGGAGCGCAGCCAGAGTGATCGACAACTCTTGTACATCCGCGGCGGACTGCTCGCGAGCAAGCAGCTCCGGGGCCGCCTCGAGTTCCGAGAGGTCCTCGGCGGTCGCTTCATCCTCGCGGCGATCCACGATTTTCGACCGGCGCTTCCGTGGATCATTTACAAGTGGACGCAGGCGGTGGTTCACTTAGTTGTTATGCACGCCTTCGGGCGGCACCTTAAAAGAATTCAGGAGAGTGGGTCGTGGCACAGGTAGGCATTTTCGGAGCCAGTGGCTTCGTCGGAACCGCACTCACGCTGCGACTCTTGGACCTCGGACATCAGGTGCAGGCCCTCGTGAGAAGGCCCGCGGACTGGCCCCTCCAGCACAACAACCTCAAAGTCACGAAGGGGAGCATCGCCGACGCGGACTGCGTTTCTCGGGTGCTCGAAGAGTGCGACTGCGCTTTCTACCTGGTCCACGGGCTCGCGGAGGCCGGCGCCGACTTCGAGTACCAGGAGGCGCTGGGCGCCACGCGCTTCGCGCAGACCGCGCGCAAGCAGAGATTTAAAAAGGTCATCTACCTCGGTGGCCTGGGCCCGGACGGTGAACTCTCGAGCCACCTGCGCAGCCGCCATCTCGTCGGCGAGATCCTCGGCCTCGCCCTCCCGGCGGCCATCGAGTTCCGCGCCTCCATCGTGCTCGGGCCCCAGTCCACGAGCTTCGAAATGCTGAAGGCGCTCACGCAGCGGCTGCCCTTCAGGCCCTACGCGCCCTGGCTCGAAACCCTCTGTCAGCCGATCGCACTCGAAAACCTGCTTCAGTATCTTACAGCAGCGATCGACTGCGAGGTGCTCGGCCACACCGTCGTAGAAATCGGAGCTCCCGAGGTGCTCCCTTACGGAGAGCTACTGGATCACATGATTCGCCTAGAGGGCCTTACTAGGCCAAAGTTCCTGCTGCCACCCGTGGAGCAGCGCTTGCTCCTGCCGGTGCTCGATCTTGTCATTCCCGAGTTCGCGGAAGTCGGGAAGAAGCTCTTCCTCTCTCTGCAGCATCCGACGGTCGTGACGGACGGTAAAGCGCGCGAGCTCTTCCCGGAGATCACTCCCGTGAGCGTTGCCGAAGCGCTCCGAATGGCGCACGAGGCTTCGACCACCTCTTATCCGGCGCTGTGGGAAGGGGACTTCTGGAAAGAGCTTCGAGAACTGGCGCGCCACCAGACGCGCCACGGACAAGAGCGCCTGGTCGAGAAGCTCAAAGACATGAGCCTGGGGTACTCGGAAAAAATCCTAAGGAAAAGCCTATGGCGTCGCAAGGACCAGTAGACCCTCGTCCCATTGGAATCTTCGACTCGGGTCTCGGGGGACTCACCGTGCTTCGTAGCCTCGCGACGCGCTTCCCTCAGGAGACCTTCCTCTACCTCGGCGACGTGGCCCGATTGCCCTACGGTAACAAGTCTCCTGAGACGATCCGCAAGTACGGCGAACAGATTCTCCATTTCCTCATCCAGCGGAATGTGAAGATGCTCATCATCGCCTGCAACACGGCGTCGAGCGTCTTCCTTGGCGACGAGAGTTTTGCCGGGCTTCCGCTCTATAACGTTATCCACCCCGGCGCCCGTGGCGCAAGTGCGGTCACGAAGAACAAGCGCATCGGCGTCATCGCGACCAGCACCACGGTGAAAGGCGGGTCGTACCGCAAGGCCCTCCAGGCCATCGACCCTACGCTGGTGGTGCAGGAGTTCTCATGCCCGCTCTTCGTCCCTCTGGCGGAGGAGGGCATGGCGGGTGACGAGGTCACGAAGATCATGGCGCGTCGGTACCTCGCACCTCTCCAGGCGCAACAGATCGACACCCTCGTCCTGGGCTGCACCCACTACCCCTTGCTGAGGGAGGACATCGCCGAGGTCATGGGCCCAGCGGTCACCCTCATCGAGTCCGGTGAGGTGCTGGGGGACATCCTCTCGAAGCAGCTCCCGAGCTCGGGAGCGGCGCCGACGGCGGAGCCGGGGAAGATCGAGATCTGCGTGACCGATCTCACTTCCCACTTCCAGCAGCTGGCCGAGAAGATCATGGCCCCGCGGACCGTCGGGAGCCTCGAGCGCGTGGTCGTCTAGAACTTTTCCCAAGAAAAGCGCGGCCTGACGAACTCGTCGCGGATGACGTTCTTCCAGCGGCGCACGGAGTGCACGCGCTTACGGAGCGGGTGCGCAGAGGTGAGCTCGTCGAGAGTGATCTGGCGCAGCTTCGGCGAGGCGTGAATCATCACCGTCGAACTCAGCATGAGCGCGACGTGGGACACGCCCTTGCGCCAGGTGTTCCGGAAGAACACCAGGTCTCCGGCGCGCAGCTCACTCGTCTGTACGTCTTCGAAGCGCTCGTCTCGCGCCTGTTCGCGCGAGGAACGAGGGAGGTCGATGCCGACGACGGAAAAAGTCTTCTGGATGAAGGACGAACAGTCCTCGCCGTCGAAGGAGTGGGCGCCGAAGCGGTAGGGCGTGCCCTGGAAGAGGCGCGCGTAACTGAGGATCCGCTCCTGGTCCTCGGGCCAGAGCCAGGGCGCCGTGCTCTCCTGAGCGAGGGCCCTGCCGAAGGCCAGCGTGAGCGCGAGAATGAGGAGGCGGAGGGCGGTGGCGCGCAAGGCTACTTCTTTTGTATGCTACCGGTGCCGAGCTCGACTTTGATCTCGATGCCCTCGTCCTGCGAGAGCGACTGCAGGGCGCTGCTGATCGTTCCGGTGCCGACCTTGAGGTCGAGGCGGTAGTTGTACTCCGGATCAGGCGCCACCGACACGAGCCCACTTCCGAGCTGGATGAAGGTGTCGTTGGCGGGAGCGATGACGTCGATCTTGCCCATGTCCCCGGTGATGGTGTGCTTGAGCTTCGACGGGAGCTTCAGCGAGCAGTCCGCACCGCCGATGTCTTTGAGGCCCATGGTCACGAGTTCCTTTTCGTGTTTGATGAAGCCCTCGGAGGGCTCGCTCGCCACCTTGCAGGTCCACACCAACTTGGACTCTTGGGTGTAGAGCAGTTCCAGTTGGCCTCGGTCGAACTCGATCACCAGGTCTTCCACGCCGCCCTCGGCGATGTCGTAGGAGCCTTCGAAGACGTTCTTGAACTGTGAGTCGGTAAACTCGAAGCTGTCGCCCACTTTGAGCTGGCCCATCTGGCCGTCGATGTCGACGAGGCCCCCGAGGATTTTCACCCGGTCCTCGCTGATCTGCAGAAGGGGAGAAAATTTCCAAAGCAAGAAAACCGTGGCGCCGGCAAAGCTCAAGAGCAGCGCGGCGAACACGGCGAAGAAGGTTCGTTCGGAGCCGTTCTTCCGGTGGAGCGGGAGCTGATGGTCGATGCGCACGACGTTGGCGAGGCCGCGCGGCCCTCCCAGGTCTCGCTTGAGTTTCTCGAAGCCTTTTGCCCCCCTGGCTTCGAGGTAGCGGCGGAGCTTTTCACTCCACTGATCGCGGAATTTTTGACGTGCCTCGAGGGGCAGTTCCGGAAGAAAGTTTTCCGTCTTCGCCAAGAAATCCTGAATGTCGCGCTCGGTTATTCCGTCCATACGATCACTTGTCCGTGTTTGCTGCGACTATCTTAGCCTCAACGCAGGCCAAATGGCATGGGAATTTCCTAAGGGTCGGGTGGCCTTTGACCGATAAAGAATCGAAGTCACTGGAGGTCCCATGTCCGAAAAGAAAGTTTTTGATTTTAACGAGCGCCGCAAGCAGAGCATTGAGCAGAAGCGTCGAAGCTTCGAGCGCGTCATGTTCGATGAGCTCTTGGGTGTGGACGTGGTGGTCGATGACGAAGGCAGTGGCTACCCCCTGAAGCTCGTAGACGTTTCCCATCAAGGCTGTCTCTTTCAGGTACCTTTTTCTCCCAAGGCCAAGCAGCGCTTCGCTGCAGGTGAGGAAGTGACGCTGAAGGTGTTTTTCACCAAGACGAGTTTCTTGCCCGTGGTCGTGAAGCTCCGCCATGCGACGGAGTTCGTGGATCAGCGCGGAGATGCTTATTGGCGCTGCGGCGGAGAGTTCGACACTTCTCTCCCGAGTTTCACGGCGTTTAAAACATTCATCGAATTTATGTACAAGTATGCGGAGTTCTCGTGCCGAGACAGCGCTTCGCATAAAGTCTATTTCCTCTAATCGCCAAAGAGCCTCCGTTGCGCTAGTCTGCTAGGGCAAAGGACGCCTCCGTGAAAATTGCCATCCTGGGCCCCTCCGAAGGGGCCCGTTTCATTTGCCGTGACTTATTGGCTTTAGGGGCCAGCGTGCGCCTGTTCTGGCCCGGGGACCTCACCGACTCGGAGCTTCGACGCTGGTTGCAAGAGGGCCATCTCATCAACGCACCATGGGGGCAGGTCACAAAGCGCTTCCTTGCCGCCGGCGAGGTTCCTTCCCAGCGCTCGCGCTTCTTGGATCTTTTTCGCGTGAGCTACTCCGTGAATCCGGAAGCGATGATCGCGCGCGGACTCTCGGAGCAACCGGAGGTCTACCAGCGACTCTCGGACGAGTTCGTCGCCTCGCTGCGCTCCCAGCTGGAGATGTTCGAAGACGTCGATGTCGTGGTCGATGCGTCTGCGCCCGTCACCCGTCGCTACCTCGGGCCCGGTGGCCCCGCGATCGGCGAAGCCCGCCTGACGGACGACCGGCGCTGCTGGGCAGGAGATGCGCGAGACTGGCAGAGCTGGATCAAAGGTGCGCAGGAGGTCGCGCTCGTCGGCGACGGGCGGCAGGCCGCCGAAACCCTCATGCGCCTTAAGGAGTGGTGGCAGGGGCCACTCGCCCAGCGAATTTTTCTCATCAGCTCTGCGGAGAGGCCCTTCGCGCAGTTCATGCGCGAGGACCACGGTGAGCTCAACCGCGAGGTCCAGGAGTTCTTGAGCTTCGCCGCGGCCGAAGAGCGCGAGGCCCTGCAGCGCTGGGAGAAGGAAAAAGATCTCTGGCTTGCACAAGATGATTTCATCCGCGCGAAAAAACCTTTGCGCGAGGCTCCGCAGCCGCGCCTGGTGATCTTCGCGGCCCACGTGCTCACGGGAGCGGATCTGCTGGTAGACAAGTCGCGCGTTTTCTTGACCCTCGAGCGCGTCCCGTGGAAGACGCCGCAGGTGCAGCCGGAGAACGGCGAGCTGGAGCTCAAGACCATTGGAGTAGACCGGGTCATCGGAGCCGTCGGCCGCGAGAAAAACCGAGGAGCTTTCTTTGGGCTGGATCTGCTCTGGGGCCCGGATGGCAAGGCCGCACGAGACGAAGGGGGCCTGCACCCCGAGGTGGGCTTCTTCTCACTCCCGTCTTCGGGCGAGAGCGCGCGGCGGGTGGTCCTCGCGGAACTTGCGAAGCTCTTCTCACCGCGAGCGGCGGCCCCATGAGAAGTGTGTTCCGAATCTTAGTTTTCTTCTCCTTCCTCGGCTGCGCCCACGAGCCCACGGTGGAGAGCATCGTCAGGCCCTACCAGGGAGCCGGCCATGAGCAGTTCTTCTTGGCCGAGCTCCCGAGCTGGGCCAACGGAAGCCTCAGCGCCGGATGCGCGCGGACGCTCTCGATCAGGTACCTCGAGCACGGGATGCTCCAGCGCATTCACGGGCTGGACTTCATCCAGCGCGTGGAGCTGCAGACGCAGTTCAATCGCAAATGGCAGGAGCGCTACGGTGCCGCAGTGAAGGCGCTCACGCCGCGCGAGGAGGAGTTGCTCTTTCTCGAGACCCTCGAGCAGGTGCGCGGCGGCGTGCGCGAGCTGAAGTTCCCCAGCGGTCGAGTGACCCACCTCGTCTGGTGGGACCAGCTGCAGGTGCGCGCGAAAGCCGCCGCTTTTCTGGAGAAGCTCTCGCGCGAAGGAAATCCGATCGTGCTCGTGAGCCTGTGCACCGACGCGCGCGGAATCGATGTTTGGCTCGAGTCACAGAAGCTCGGTGACTTTGGCATCAGCGCCTTCGGCGCGGAGAGCTTCGGCCCCTACGACATCGACGCTAATCTTAAGTACGGCGTGCAAGCGCCACTCATGGCCTTCTTCCCCTTCGAGCGCAGCACGCTCTGGGTGGTGGGAGGACTCCCGCCGGAGTTTCCGGTGGGGTTTAACCTTCGTTACATCGAGGAGTAGTTATGTTTGGAATGGGTAAGTCAGTAGCAAAGTCCGATTACAAAGAAGCCGGCGCGAAGCTCTCGGCGGTCTTTAACACCACGCTGGGCGAGTTCACCATCGAACTTTTCGCTGACAAGTGTCCCGAGACGGTGTGGAACTTCGTGAACCTCGCCGAAGGACGCCAGGAGACGAGTAAGTCGGGGCCTTTCTACGATGGCCTGATCTTTCACCGCGTGATCAACGGCTTCATGATCCAGGGCGGCTGCCCAGAGGGCTCAGGCCGCGGCGGCCCGGGCTACCGTTTCAACGATGAGTTCGACCGCAGTCTGCGCCACGACGGTCCCGGTGTGCTCTCCATGGCCAACGCGGGCCCGGGGACCAACGGCTCGCAGTTCTTCATCACCCTCGCGGCGACGCCGCACCTCGATGGCCGCCACACCGTCTTCGGCAAAGTCACGGCCGGCATGGACGTGGTGAAAAAGATCGGGACCACGCCGACGGGGCCGATGGACCGCCCGCGCACGGACGTGGTGATCACTGCGCTGAAGATCGTCCGGGGATAGCTAGATCAGAATCTTCTCCACCTGCAGTTGGATGGACTCGTTGCCGTTGTAGCGATTGATGCCCAGGCCAAACTGCAGCGTGAAGGGAGCGCGGTGCTGGCGCGCGAAGACTTCCTCCGGCCCAAGTTCGTTCCACTTTCCAATGTAGTTGAAGCTGATCCCGGCGATGCTCTGCTGCGGGTTCTTCAGCGGCGAGAAGGTCCAGCGCACGTGAGCGTCCTTGAGGATGCGGTAGCTGGCGAGCTTCACTCCCTTCATGCGGAACACCGGACGCTCGTTGCCGTTGCCGAAGGGCTCGAGGAGCTCGAGGCCGCGCACCAGCTCGGGAGTGATCTCCTCCGGGGCCAGCTCGAGGTCCCAGCGCTCCTGGCGAGTTCTGAGCCCCGCAGGAAGTTTTGCTACGGCTTCTCGGAGGCGCCGCCGGAACTCGGGGAGATTTTCTTTTCGCAGCGAAAGACCCGCAGCCGCGCGATGGCCGCCGAACTTGATGAAGAGGTCCTGACAGCTCGCCAGGCAGTCGAAGATACTCATTTCACCGGCCGCGCGGGCGGAGCCCTTGAGCACTCCCTTCTCTTCGGCATTGGTGAGCACCACCGCGGGGACGCCGAAGGTGTCGACGAGCTTGCTCGCGACGATGCCCACGACGCCCTCATGCCACTCCGGTTGGTAGACAACGTTGACTACGAGGTCTTCGGTCAGCTCTTTCAGCACTTCCGCCCGAGCGCCTTCGACGACCTCGGCCTGAATGATGCGGCGGTCGCGGTTAGAGATTTCTAAATGCTGGTAGTGCTCCCGCGCCTCGGCGGCGCTGGCGGCGATGAGGAGTTTCAGGGCCCGCTCCGGATGATCTAGGCGGCCTTTCGAGTTGATCATCGGTCCGATGTTGAAGGAAATCTTCTCGCTCACCACTGGGTACTTGAGTTCCTCGGGCGCAAAAAACGCCAGGATCCCTGGGTAAGGACAGGTGGGGATCTGCTTGAGGCCGTGGCGCGACAGTCGCAGGTTGAGGGGGTTGAGGTGGGCGAGATCGCAGATGGTACCGATGGCGACGAAGGTGAGCAAAGGGTAGAGCGACGGAATGTCTTGGCCCTTCGCCATGAGGAGCTCGCGCACTTTGACGGCCAGGGCGAAGGCAACGCCCACGCCGGCCAGGGCACGGAGCTCTGAGTCTGCGGGTTCGTCGCGGCGATTTGGGTTTACGACGGCGTAGGCCCGCGGGATGTGCGGGGCCGCATCTTTGTGGTGATCGGTGATGATGAGATCGAGGCCCTTGAGCTGAGCGTAGTCGGCGGTCTCCGTGTTCGAGATGCCGCAGTCGACGGACACCAGCACGCGCACGCCTTGCTCCATCGCCGTGTCGATGGAGGGAGGATGGATGCCATAGCCTTCGATGAAGCGGCTCGGCTGAAAGAGCGCCACCTCGACCTTTAACATTTTAAAGAAGTGCCACAGCAGAGCACAGGAAGTGGTGCCGTCGACGTCGTAGTCACCGTAAATACCAATGCGCTCACCTGCCTCGAGGGCGGTGACGAGGCGCAAGGCCGCCTTCTCCATGTCGTGCATCTGCGTCAGTGCCGGAATGTCTTTGAGGTTCCAGGAAAGAAAGTCGTCGAGCTTGCTGCCGCGGTAGCCGCGCTTTTCAAGGAGACGAATGAGAGCGGGGTGGATTTGTGCGGCAGTTGGGCCCATGGACTGAGCCTAGCAAAGTCACCACAATACGTAGAGTCCTTTAATCAGATCTCTTTCGTCAAGTTCGTCACTCTTTTCAAAGAGTTCCGTAAAGCCCTGAGAGGGGTCTTTCTTGCTATGAATCTTCTCGAAATAATTCAGGGGGAGAAAGGCCTTCGCACAGCGCTGACAGCGCTCAGGCTCCTGTGTGCATTCGTTCACGTGGGAGCAGCGATGGCAGACCTTGAAGATCAACTTATCTTGTTTAAGCGGTCGCTTATCGGTGTCATTCATACTTCTCTCGCCGGTTGCAGGGACGGCACGAGCTTCATCGGTTGGGGTGAGAAAGAAATGAAGTGAGGTGTGAAAAATAAAGCCCCACCAGATCGGTGGGGCTTTGCGGTGGGGGAGCTTAGTTGGCCATCAGCATCTGGGGAATTTGCATCGGCTGCATCTGTGGCATGACCTGGGCGGTGGGGCCGAAGGCCGGGCGTTGCGCATCGTTCACCATGCTCGAGTCGAAGTTAAAGCTTCCGGCCATGGGGGCTTGGAAGTAGCTCGGCTGAGGCTGCAGCTGGCCCTGGCCGAACTGCGGTGAACCGAATTGCATCTGTCCCTGGCCCGGAGCGAATTGAGAGCCGTAGTAGTAGTTGTTGATCATCTGCGGCTGCTGGCCCTGCTGCGTAAAGGGATTAAAGTTCATCCCTTGCGCCATGAAGGACTGCGACGGCGAAGGCCACTGGCCCATGAAGTAGGGGTTCGGTTGGTAGGCGGCGCCGAAGTACCCGGCGGGGCCCATGCCGAGGACCTGCGGCTGCTTGTTCATGTTCTGCATCTGGTTGAACATGCCGAGGAGCACTTGGTTTAGGCCCAGGAGCACCTGCGTGAACTGTTTCTGCTGGTCGTTAAGCTCTTTGAGCTGGTCGGTCATCACCACGAAGCGCTCCTGTGACTGGCACTTGTAGGTGTCGAACTCCTCGGTCTTCTCCGTGAGGGCGATCGCCTTGAGCTTCAGCTCTTCTTCTTTCTTCCCGAGCTCCTCGGTTTTCCCCTTGAGCTCTTCGTCTTTCTTCGCCAGCGCTTCGGCGCGCGCGGCGAGTTCGGCGTCTTTGGCTTTCAGCTCTTCGTCTTTCTTCGCGATGGCACTCTCGGCTTCCGAAAGCTTCTGGTTCACTTCGTCGAGCGTCTTGCGGGCCTCCTCGGCACTCGACTGAGCTTCCGCGAGGGCCTTCTGCGCCTCTTCGAGTTGGCCCTCAAGGAGACCTTTGCGGCCCTCGAGGTCCACCACTGTTTCCGCGAGAGATGCGATCCGGCCTTCTTGTTCTTTGAGCTGGACCTCAAGCTCCTCCGCACGGTTCTTGCGCTGCTCCGTTTCTTGCAGGGAAAGCTTCAGACTTTCTGTGCTGGCGTTGAGCTCGTCGCGCGTCTTGGTGAGTTCCGTTTGGAGTTCACCGGCGATGCGCTTTTCTTCGGCGATGCGCTCGTGGAACTTCTGGATCACGGCAGGGTCGTTGACGGTCAGCTTAACGACTTTGACGACCGCGACCGGCACCGGCACTTGCGGTGAGTTCAGAGGTTTATTGAGGTCTTCGTTCACCTGCTCGACAGCTTCCTGCGAGGCGATCGATCGGTGAGCCGCGTAGGCGTCTTGGAATCGTAGTGGCGCTGCCAGCACGGCGAGGGCCGTCGCGGCGATAACTAAGGTTGGCTTCTTCATGCATTTCTCCCTGTGTTGATACCCTGTAAAAATTACTTCCTGTGCTAGCTCTATATCCAAGAACGGTGCCAGCGCCCTGAGGCAGGAAAAAGGGTCCTCCGACAGCGGGAAAAGCCCTTAAATCCAGACACTTGTGCCTTGCCAGAGGGGGGGAGGGACACTAAGCTAAAAAAAGCTTATTTGCCTATTCTTCGAGCACTCCGGCCCGAACTGGCAAAAATGTCGACAACCGCGCAAGCCGCAAAAGCGAGATAGGTATGACGGTAAAACGGCCCGGTCTGGTGCTTTCTCTCCTGCCCCTCCTGGCCCTGATCGGGCTACTGATCATCAACATCCGTCTTTTCGGAGACAGTGCCACCTCGGGGCCGAACCAGCTGGCCCTGCTTTTCTCGGCGGCCTTCGCCGCGGTGCTGGGGATCTTCGTCCTCGGCCACAGCTACAAGAGCATCGAGGAAAAGATCATCCAGTCCATCGGCGTCTCGATGCAGGCCGTGCTCATTCTCCTCGTCGTGGGAGTGCTCGTGGCCCTCTGGATCTTGAGCGGCGTCGTGCCCTCGATGATCTACTACGGAATACAGATCGTGTCCCCGGCATGGTTTCTCCCTTTGAGCTGCGTGGTGTGCGCGTTGGTCTCCATCGCCACGGGGTCGAGCTGGTCGACCGGCGGCACCGTGGGGATCGCGCTGATGGGCATCGGCAAGGCCCTGGGGCTCCCCGAAGAAATGACGGCCGGAGCGATCATCTCCGGCGCCTACTTCGGCGACAAGCTCTCGCCGCTCTCGGACACGACGAATCTGGCGCCGGCGATCGCGGGCACCGATCTGTTCACCCACGTGCGCTACATGCTCATCACCACCACGCCCTCATTCCTCATCGCCCTGGTGGTCTACCTCGTCCTTGGTTTGACCCAGCCGCCGAGCGGAGCGGAGCTCGTCGGGGTCGCCGAGCTCAACCGGGCGCTGGAAGAAAATTTCTTCATCACGCCCTTCGCCTTCGTGCTTCCTCTGCTCGTCGTGGTGATGGTGGCGCGCAAGATCCCGGCGCTTCCGGCGCTCTTCATCGGAGCCTTCCTCGGCGGCGTCTACGCGCTCGTCTTTCAGCAGGACCTCATCGCGCGCATGGCCGGCGGTGAGTTCAGCGTCGCGGGTGCGTGGCGGCAGGTGATTGCGGTGGCCCACGGGGGCATGAAGCTCGACAGCGGCGTCGGCGCCGTCGACGAGCTGTTATCGCGCGGGGGCATGAGCAGCATGCTCAACACGGTGTGGTTGATTCTCATGGCGATGACTTTTGGCGGTGTCATGGAGCTCACGGGCATGCTCGAGCGCATCGCCGCCTCGATCCTCTCGCTGGTCCGCGGGACGGCGTCTCTGATCAGCGCGACCCTCGCCAGTTGCCTGGCGCTAAACCTGACCGCCGCCGATCAGTACCTCGCCATCGTCGTTCCGGGGCACATGTTCCGCGACGCCTACCGCAAGCGGGGGCTGGCGCCGGAGAACCTCTCGCGGTCACTGGAGGACGCGGGCACGCTGACGTCGGTGCTCGTGCCCTGGAACACCTGCGGCGCATACTTTAGCGGCGTGCTCGGCGTTGCCACGCTTTCTTATTTACCCTACGCCTGTTTTAATTTTGTTAATCCGCTCGTGGCCATTGCGGTGGCGGTGCTTGGGTTTAGAATAAAGAAGTATCAACCCGAGCGCTAGAGACCCCATGAGAAAACCTCGCAAGGGCCGCACGCCCAAGAAAATTGACTTCAACGTCGATCCGACTCACTTCCTCAACCGAGACCTCTCGTGGTTGCAGTTCAACCGGCGCGTGCTCCACGAGGCCGTCGACGAGCGCACCCCGCTGCTGGAGCGCCTGCGCTTCCTGATCATCTTCAGTGCGAACCTTGACGAGTTCGTCATGAAGCGCGTCGGTCGCATGAAGCGCCAGGTGGCCTCGGGCCTGGGCCACATGTCGGTCGACGGCATCGGCCCCGAGAAGCAGATGGAGATCGTCCGGCGGCACATTCTCGAAGACCTGGAGACGCAGCAAAAGGTCTTCAAGACCCTCACGGGCCCGCTCGCGAAGGAAGGGATCTTCTTCTTTTCGTATGAAGATCTTGAAGAGGTCGACCGGGTCTTCTGCGACGACTACTTCAAGCGCAAGGTGTTCCCCGTCTTGACGCCCCTGTCGGTGGATCCCGGGCATCCCTTTCCCTTCATCTCGAACCTCTCGTTCTCGCTCGGTCTGATCCTGCGTAACCCGCAGACCGACGAGGTGCTCTTCTCGCGGGTGAAGATCCCGCAGGGCGTCTCCTCCTGGCTCAAGCTGCCGGCGCAGGACGGCACGCACCGCTTCGTGCGCGTGACTTCGATCGTGCGCCACAACCTCCCGCTCCTTTATCCCGGCATGGAGATCCAGCAGATCGTGCCTTTCCGCGTGACCCGCAACGCCGACATCGTCCACCGTGAGGAAGAAGCCGACGACCTCATGTCGGTGGTGGAGGAGGGCCTTAAGGAGCGCCGGCTCGCCGAGTGCGTGCGGCTGGAGACCTACAAGGACTGCGACCCGGCGATGCTCAACTTCCTCAAGGACTCGCTGGAGATCACCGACACCGACGTCTACGCCGTCGAGTACCCGATGGACTACGCGTCCTTTAAGGTGATCGTCGACCTCGACTTCCCGAAGCTGAAGTTCCGGCCCTGGGCGCCGGTGGTCCCGCGCGCTTTCCAGGAAGAAGGAAACGTCTTCCAGCTCATTCGCCAAGGGGACGTGCTGGTGCACCATCCCTACGAGAGCTTCGTCGCGACGGTCGAGCGTTTCATCACGCAGGCGGCGGAAGACCCGAACGTCCTCGCCATCAAGATGACCCTCTACCGCACCGGCGACAACAGCCCCTTCATCCGAAACCTCATCAAAGCCGCGGAGGCGGGCAAGCAGGTGGTGTGCTTGATCGAACTCAAGGCCCGCTTCGACGAACAGCGGAACATCTTCTGGGCACACAAGCTCGAGGACGCCGGGGTCCACGTGGTCTACGGAATCCTGGGGTTAAAGACGCACACGAAGACCGCCCTCGTCGTGCGCCAGGAAAACGACGGCGAGATCTTAAGCTACGCCCACGTCGGAACCGGAAACTACAACGTGGCGACCTCGAACCTCTACAC
>DAIPJL010000059.1:0-15053 GCA_036770305.1 Bacteriovoracaceae bacterium
GGCCGTGAGTCCTCCGGCGAGAAGGGCCACGAGGACAGCGGTAACTTTATCAACGAGCTTGGCGCGTCGGATTGCTTCCTTCTCGGCGGTGGTGAGGGTTTCGTTCTCGTCACCGGCGACGTAGGCGTCTTCGAAGAGCTTGCTGTTGCGAAGTTTCTTTTTCTGCGCCATCAGATCCCTCGGCGCTTTGTGGATTGCGGTCAGTGGGTTGTGCCGGACGTCCGCGAGGGTAGGGTTGTGCTCGACCTCGAGCCGCGGCCGCTCCGGGCCTCCGAGCGCTTCCTGCTTGCGGAGGAGCTCGTTGATGCCACTGGCGTTCTTGTCCGCGTGGATGCGGATCTCCGTGCTGCCGATGGAGATCTTGTCGAGCAGGGCGAGCTGGATACGCGTGACTTTGGCGGCGTTGACGTAGGTTCCGTTCTTCGACCCGAGGTCCTCGAGGACCAGCTTGTTCCCCTTCACGTAGAGCTTGATGTGCTGGCGCGAGCAGTTCGGATCGTCGATCCGCACGGTGGCGCCCTCGCCCCGTCCGACGGTCACGGGAGTTTCTCCGACCTCGAACTCCACCTTCCCCTGGGACCCTTTGGCGATGAGCGAAATCTTCACGTACGCCTCCAGAGACAGGCGTGGTAGTCGAAGCCGCAGAGGTCTTTCACGCGCGTGAGGTAGTCGTGCCACTTCGAACTGAAGCGAAACTCCGGGACCACATAGAGGCCCCAGAGGTGCGCGGCGACGACAATATCGTCGATCCCGAAGCGAGTGGCCCCCCAGAAAGGCGTTAGTTTTTCCTCCGCCTGCGCGAGGGCGCTGACGAGCGGCGCTTCGAAAGTGTGGCGCGCGAGAGCGAGCTGCGGGAACGGGCCTCGCTTGGCTTCTTTTTTCTTCAGGAAATACGCCCGTGCCGTGGGGGAGAACTCCGGGCCAAAGGCCCAGTAGGGCATAGCGAGGCTGTGCACAAGGTCGCCCACCTGCGTGAGAAAATCCTCAGTGGACCGAGTGGGAGCGCCGCTGAGTTGGCCCTTCGAATCGATGAGCTGGATGATCTCAAGGCTCTCATTCATGGGACGTCCGTCGATCTCCATGATCGGTAACATCTTCTTGCCGCAGAGTCTGACCGGTGTTTCCTCGTCGTCATAGGGAACAACGATAGACTCCCAGGGTAACTTCAAAAAACCCAGTGCGAGACGCACACGGACACAGTACGGACAGTGAACATAGTGATAGAGTTTCAATTTCATAATCGAGAAATTAAAGGGTTATCCCCATTATACGTTGGATCACCGCGAAATCCAAAGAACTCTCTCGGGGCTGCCGAGGCGCTGAAGGTCTGCTATAATGTGAAAGTAAATTAGGTATTTAGGAGTGCCCCTATGGACCAGCTCGTTGTTGTCACTGATAAGGCTCTGGAAAGAATTCGTGCCATCCAGACCCAAGAGAACAAATCTCAGGGCGAGGCCCTTCGCCTAGCGGTCATCGGGGGAGGCTGTTCCGGACTTTCCTACAAGATCGAGTTTTCTTCACCTCGGGAAAAAGACAACGTCCTGACCTATGACGACGTGAAAATTGTGATCGATCCCAAGTCGTCGATCTACCTCAAAGGAATCGTCCTCGATTTCCAGGATGGCCTCAACGGAAAGGGTTTTGTTTTCGAGAACCCGAACGCGAAGAACACCTGCGGCTGCGGCGAATCTTTCTCGGTGTAGTGAGGTGCTTCAGCCCTTCAGCCATTCGGTAGCTCAGGCAAAGCTGAAGCTCATCGCTGTGAGTGCTCAGGGCGCTGACGCCGCTGCGTTCGTCGCCGGGCAGAGTACGCAGGAGCTCATTGCTCACTGGCGGCAGCACTGCTTCCTGGACCGCGGCGGTCGGATCGAAGTGAGCTTCCTCGCGCGCACCGAGGGGAAAGACGTGTCCATGCTCGTCAGCGAAGACGGAGTCGCCTCGCTTTGCCAGCGCTTCGAGCGCTTCGTCGTTTCGGAGGACGTAGGGCTCAGCTCTCCTCACGCGGTCGACGTGTTCTTCGCAGCCGGGCTTCCGCGCCCACCGGGCATGGCCCTCGAACTCGGTGATCAGCGACTCTGGCTCGAGTTTTCGGCGTTCCCGGGCATTGAGCTGCGCCAGGCACTTGAGCTCAAGGCCTGGCTACGCTGGCAGGGTCTCCATGCTCCCGACAGTCAGGGCCACTGCGGCGACCTCATCAACCAAACTCCCTTCATGGTTTCGGGAGTAAGCCTCAAGAAGGGGTGCTTTCCGGGCCAAGAGACGGTCGCCAAGGTTCACAATAACCGGGGAGCCGCTTGGGCACCGATGATGCTGCAGCGGATGTCCGGTGAAGTTCTCCCGCGGCTCCAGATCCAAGGCAAGGATGTGGCAGTGCTTGAGCTCGGTCAAAGCGACGGAGCGCACTTCCACGCCCAGGTGCTGCGCGATGTTCGGGTGCACGACCTTGCGATCACTGCTGACAACGGTAGCCAGTGGGTCGTCCGGGCATACCCGCGCTTCCCGGTCGGCAGCCGTGACCTCGCAACAGAACTTTTTCACATCGGAACGGACGCCTTCCGTGACGGTGACGAGGACCTCGCGCTCCACGCCTGGGAACTCGCGATCAGCGCCGACGAGGGCTTCGCGGATGCCTACGAGGCGATCGGGGTTCTGCTCGGCCGTCAGGAAAAGTTTTCGGAGGCCGAGGCGTGGATGCGCCGGCTTCTGGAGGTCGACGCGAGTTCGGTGATGGCGCACACCAATCTCTCGCTCTTCCTCATGCGACAGAATCGCATTCAAGAAGCAGAAGACCATAAGGCGAAAGCCACGGTCGCGAGCTTTGCGATGTTCGGCCGAAAGGCCCAGGAGGACAAGCGCGCCCTCGAAGAGGCGAGCCGCCGGGAAGCCGAACGCGCGAAACGCGAGAGCATGTTCCGGCAGGTGCTCGACATCGATCCCGAGGACACCCTCGCGCACTTTGGCCTGGGCGAGCTGTGCCTCGAGCGGCGGCTCTTCCGGGAAGCCCGCGAGCACCTCGAGACCGTCCTCGCCCATGACGCGAACTACACGGTCGCCTACCTCGCGCTCGGCAAGGCACTGCTCGAGCTCGGTGAGAAGCCCATGGCCCAAAAGGTTTTTCAGACGGGCATCGCCGTCGCGGCAAAGCGCGGTGATCTCATGCCAGCCAACGAGATGCAGAGTCTGCTATCGCAGCTAGGGCCGACGAGCTAGCTCCGCGCGTAGCTTTTCCAGCTGGGCGCGGTCCTTCTTCGAGAGCAACCCGAGGGCCCTCCGAACACTGTTCCCTTTCGTGCGTCGCAGGTCCTCGTAGTAACTGAAGAGCGCCATGCCCTCGGAGGTGATCAAGTTTCGCTTCGCGGCTTTGGCGATTTCTTCCGCAGAAACTTCGAGCATGTGCCACTCTTCGAGGTAGCGCCGGCAGATCTTCGACTCCTGCGCCCGGGTGAGTTTCTTGTCGAACACGGCCACCCCCCCGGTCACAGCCGCGACGAGGTCGGAGTAGAGCGCGAGGGCGAAGTAAAAGGTGCAGTGGGCGTGGTAGATCCCTCGCACCGGGCGCAGCGTCCGGCGCCAAGGTGAGTAGAAGAGGTCCGGAGCGTCCTCGCGGAGAGGCGAGTTCACGATGAGAAAATGATTGAGGATGTGGTGCCCGTTCTCATGGAGAAGGTCGTCGAGCAGGTCGAGATCGTCGCGGTCGTACATGTTGATGAACGAATGGCCCGGCAATGACTGTAGGGAGTAGCTCACGAACTCCTTCTGGCGGATCGGCACCACACGTCGGGTGAAGCGCGCCAGCAACTCGAAGTTTTCAGGCGTCACGGACTTCAGCGTCGTCAGCGCCGCCGTGAGCCGTTTCACATGGCGAGCGTGCTTCGGGAGATCCCAGTTCAGGAACTCGAGGGACTCCCGACGCCGGAGCACGAAGTGTTCGCTCTGTGTTTTTTTGCCGAACTCCCCGAGTTCGAAAATGGGCCGGTGTCTTTTGACAGTTACTGGCCGATGGCCGAAGTAACACCGGGCCAGATCGACGAGCTGATCGCGGAGAGCGGTGAGGGCGCCGCGAGACGCCGCTTGGATTCCCACGCCACGGTTCAGCGCCGCGAGGAATTCCTTAGCGTGTTCGCTGCGGTTCCAGCTTTCAAAGAGGGCGTCGTGCTGGTCACTCCATTCCGCATTCCGCGGGAGCCTGAGGGTGCGCTCGTGCTGGGTGAGCCAGAGTCGTGCGTTCAGTGCCCAGAAATGTTTCCACTCGAAGCTCACGTGCGCCGTCTGCACTGAGCGCAGCGGCTTCTTCAGGACCACGGGAAGCTTGCCCTCGAGATCGGCGAGTGAGTTAGACGTGAAATCTTCTGAACGTGAAATCCAATCTTCAGTCAGCTTGAGAAGTGTGTTCATGAGGATTGGTTAAAAAAGATGGCTGGGGTGGTCGGAGTCGAACCGACGACCAATAGATTAACAGTCTACTGCGCTAACCACTGCGCCACACCCCAACGTAAGAAGCTAAATTTATAGGGTTAAGCCGCTCTTTTGTCCAGCGGGTTTTTGCCTTCAATTCATCCTGGTTTCAAGAATTTACGACTAGTTGCCCAAAACACTCAAGAAAACTTCCTAAGATGCCGATAGGTTGTCGCAGGAGACTAATTTTGGGAGCTCTAAAATCATTCGTCATGACCGTTCTGGGGCTGATCACGCCACAGGACCTGCGATACCTCACCGAGGAGTCGCGGGAGAAGGTCATCGAGTTGAAGAAAGCTGCGGGTGCTGAGGACCTCCTGTGGGATACCCCGGCGCCGGCGCGCACCGAGGCGCGAGTTCTCGAGTTCCCCAAGGCCCCCGAGGGCACTGTCACTGGACGTGAGTTCGTGGCGCAAGAGTCGCCCCTGGAGGCGATCGGGGTCCTTTCCGCACAGAAACAAGAAGAGCTGAAAAAAGCTGCGCGGGAAGCCTACGAGCGCAGCAAGCCCGCGGAGTTCGATCTGATGCTCACCGAGCGAGATAAGTTCCGCAGCTGTGAAGAAAAGATCTTCAAGCAGAACGGCCTCCAGAGCTACCAGCGCAACTCCGATCTGCGCATGTACCGCGTCTCCGTGAAAGACGACAAAGGGAAGGAGAAGACTCGCGTGACGAGCACCCTTGGCGTCTTGGTCGACAAGAAGCAGGCCTAGCTAGAAGTCGATGGCGGCCGTTTCCTGGCCCCAGGCGATTTTCAGATCGCCGAGCTCGTCCTCGTTGAGGATCAGCTTGTCCTGATGCAGGTAGACCTTCGTCTTCAGGGCGAAGAAGTCGTAGTCGTCTTTCGGAAGCGCGACCAGCATATCCCTGGCCATGGAGGGATCGAAGTTTTCTCGGGAGAGAATTCCTCGCTTCATGTTCTTGATCGGCTTCACGTCTTTCAGGAGGCACCGGTAGTGGGGACCACCGTCGAAGGGGTCGACCTCCTGCGTGTACTTGAAGCCGATCGACTCCAGCATCTTCTTCACGGGCTCCGTGTCTTTGCCGACTTTCCCGATCGCGTCGCGGGCTTCGATCGGAAGCAGAGTCTGGTAGATGTTGTCCGAGGGGAAGAGACTCAGGATGAACTCTTTGTTCGACCGGCTGAGACGATCGGCGTCCAGGTAATCCATGTTCATGAAGCGGCGGCCTACGGCTTCCCAGAGAGGAGAGTTGCCGTTCTTGTCGAGCGGCGGCATCAGCTCCGAGTGGATCATGGGCTTGAAGCGCTCGGGGTACATCCCCATGAAGAGGAAGCGGACGAAGGAGAGCTGCTTGCCGAGCTTGTGCTTGTTCCCGCGGTAGTCAGGGTTGACGACGAGGCCACCGATCTCTGTCGGGCCGTCCGTCTCGAGGCCGAGCTTGAGTGTGCCGTGGATGAAGCCCGTGTTGATGGTCTGGGAGAACTTGTGCTCCTGGCCCACGCGCAGGAAGAAGTGCGGCTCTTCCTCCGTCCCGTGCTGCGAGTGGATCATCGAGACGCCGACGACTTCGCCGCTGGCGCGCTCCTCGAGGACGAAGATGTAGTAGTTCTCCCACAGTCGCTTGCTCGGCGACTTGAAGGCCCGCACGGAGCTCTCGATCTTCGCCCGGATGATGTCCTCGTCCGGTGGTAGGTTGATGAAGAAGACCATCTCGCTGAGGCGCTGGAGTGCGCGGAGATCGTGTTCGGAAACGGAGCGAAGGACGTACATAGGGCCACCTACAGAGAGTTGATATCGCGTGCGACTCCGGCGATGTCTTCGCTCAAGAGTGCGAGCGGGAAAGCAAGGCCGATTTCGGTCGAAGAGATGTCATCGAACTTAACATGCGCCGGTCGCGCCGGCGTGGCGAGCCTACCGTTGAGCCCGCTGAAGGAAAGCTGCGGGAAGGCCCGCCGGAGCTCGCGGGAGAGTTCGTCGAAGCGTCCGCCCGCCCCCAGACAGTCTCCGCTTAGGAAGGCACGTAGCCACGCGTACCTGTGCCAGGGGAGGCTAGGATCAAACGCCGGCAAGGGTTCTCGGCTCGCACACCAGAAGGCATCCGCGTCCAGCCGGACGCACCACCGCGTGAGCTCTCGAAGCCGCTCGAAGCCACACCAACCGGAGTCCGCCTTGAGCGTCGCATCCGTTTCGCGGAGCTGACTCCCGCGCGCGCGCAGATCCCAGGCGCTGACATCGCTCCAGGTGCTATCGGTCCACGGATGGGTGGTAGGTAGTACCGTCCAGCGCCAGCCCGCCAAGTCCGGGAAACGCTTTTCGAGTTCGCCGGTGAATGCCGCCGGCGTAATCGGCGGAACGGCATGCTCGTCGAGGGTCAAGGGATGGTGTAGGCCCATCGGGCAACTGAGCAGCGAAGAGAGGTCCCAGAAGAAGGATGTCCCGCGGGCGCGCCGAGCGCCTTGCCCACGCTCCCATGGACCCGGCTCGCAAAGCTCCGTCAGCTCAAGACTTTGAGCGTGGAGCCAAAGTAGTTCAGAGAAGCGCCGATCTCGATCCGTATGAGATGGGGCGATTGCACTTGGTGTCATGGCGACCTTATTGGAGCTGAGGATGTTGATTAACTCAGCCGTGAAGAGGATAATGAACCCTCAGTTGGAGGATAGCACCATCGCAGACGCTCTTACAACTTTCCAGCGCCTCGTCGCTGCTGGTGACTACGAGGCTGCTCTTGAGCAGTGGCACAATCTGCGTGGCCAGGTTGATGATTACACATACTGGCTTAACCTCGGATCCGTTCAGACCCTGCGCGACAAGTTACCCGAGGCACGGTTTGCCTTTGAAAAAGCGCGTCACTCGACGGTGTACTCTCGTCAGCTCGAAGAAGCCCTCGCGCAGGTGAAGCAAAGTCTCGAGACTGGTAGCGGCTACGGCATCGAGCACAACACGCCGGCGAGCACCGTGCTCTTCTTTCTCGGGCCCATGAAGTTTGCCTTTCTGGGCTTGCTCATCCTCGCTGCGATACTCGTGTTCCTGAAGCGCCTGAGCACGATCGCTCGCCTTACGCTCTTGAGCGCGGGCCTGGTGCCGCTGGCGATCGCCGGCTACCTTCAGTTCCAAACGGTGGCCTTCGTGAGTCTCGCGGCTCACAAGATCTACGAGGGGCCATCGGCGGCTTTCCCGACTCCGCGCGTGGTCTTACCCGGAAACCGCCTCCTCGCAGTCCCTCAAGGGAACTGGCTACGAGTCGAGCGCGCTGATGGTGAAGTCGCGTGGCTCGCGAAAGACGAGGTGTCGAAAAATGTCGGACTTCTGTGGGGAGCATGGGAATGAGTAGCTACGAAGACGAGATGCGGGAGATTGCGAGTCGCTGCGACGCCATCCCCGACAAGATCAGCCTCGGGACGCTTCGATACCTCTGGCAGGCGGGGCCCTTCGCTCTCAACAAGAGTGAGAGTCTGCCGCGTTTCCTCTCGCAGATGTCCATCTTCAAAACATTCTCCGGCTACGAGCTTAAGTCGCTCTCGGAGTTCCTCCACCGGCGCCGCTTCGCGCGGGGGGAAGTGGTCTTCAAGCAGGGCGACATCGGCTACGGCTTCTACCTCGTTTTCAGCGGACAGATCAACATCATTCACGTGTCCGGAACCTCGAGCGACTTCAAGGAACACCACGTGGCCAAGATTCTTCCCTCGCAGTACTTCGGCGAGATGGGACTCCTCGAGGACCTGAATCGAAGAAGCGCCACCGCTGTGTGCGGCGAGGACACTGTGCTGCTCGGGTTGTTCAAACCCGACCTCGAGGCGCTCCTCGACAAACACCCAACCGTCGGCGCGAAGTTCATGCGCGAGCTCGCGCTCATCCTCGCGCAGCGGCTCGGCTCCGTGATCAGCGAAGTCTCGGCCCTGCGGCATCGGCTCGCGGATCTGGAAGCCAAGAAATGATCACTCCTCCGGTCGAAGAAATTCGTCGCTGGCGCTGGGCCCAAGGAGCCTTCTTCACTTGCTCCTTCGTCATGGCGCTGGTGTTCCTCGCGCTCTTCCCGCGTCTCTCCCTTCCGATTGCATCGGCCTACGTGATCGCCCTCGTCCTCGGCCCTCTGCGAGATCGGCTGCGGGCGCTTCCGTCCACGGCCCGCGGCGCCGCATGGCTGGCGATCATTCTCGCCGTCGTCCTTCTCGGCTGGTCCGCCGCCCACCTCATCGACTCGCTCGTTTACGAGATCGCCGAGCTCGCCCGAAACCTTCCTCGGCTCGAGCCCCTGCTGCGCGAGAAGTACGCCGTGCTGAGAGCCGCGCTCCAGGAGCGCTTCGGAGTGCGCATCGATCTCGACCCCGTTGCGTTCATCGCTCCTCGCCTCACGATGGACCTCGGGCGGTGGCTGGTGATCATTCCGAAGATCCTTGGGAACGTCCTCGAGTGGGCCATCCTGACCCCTGTGTTCACTTGGTTCTTTTTGATCGAGGGCCAGCGCCTTAAGCAAGGGTTTCTTCAGCTCGTGCCGAATCAGTGGTTCGAGCGCGTCTACATGCTCTTCTTCCAGTTCAACTCTCGCTTCGGCGGTTACATCATCGCGAAAGGGGTCGAAGCCACGATCCTCGGACTCCTTCTCCTCGCAGGGCTGGTCGCGATCAACTACCCCTACGCCTCACTCCTGGCCCTGGCCGGCGGACTGACGAACATCGTCCCCTATGTGGGCCCCGTGCTCGGCTGGGGCGCGGCGCTCGTCGTGGGCCTCGTCCAGCAGCCCCTGAGTCCGGAAGCCCTCGGCGCGATGACGGCCATCTACGCCGTCGCGAACTTCATCGACGTGGCGCTCGTCTTCCCGCTCCTGGTCTCTCGCATCGTGAACCTTCACCCGCTGCTCGTCGTGATCTCGGTCATCGTCGGGGGCGAAGCCGCGGGCCTCGTTGGCATGATCATCAGTGTCCCGGTCGTAACATTCGTGAAGCTTGTGCTCGGAAACCTGCACCAGTCTATCTATTTGGAGTCTCAGCGATGAAATCGATTCTCAGCCTTCTCCTCGTGATTATCCTTGCCGCGTGTTCCAGCGACGACAAGAGTGGCAAGTCCGAGGCGGAGATCCTCTACAAGGAAGCGCTCGAGCTCATCGAGAGCGAGCGCTACATCCTCGCCACGGAAAAGTTGCAAACGATTAAAACCCAGCACCCCTACAGCTTCTACGCGACGCCCTCCGAGCTCCTCCTGGCTGAAGTCCAGTTTAAGCAGGAGAGCTACCCGGAGGCAGCGGCGTCGTTCCTCCTGTTCCGCGACTTTCATCCGCGCCACGAGAAGATCAGCTACGTCGTTTTTATGATCGCGGAGAGCTACTACAAGCAGCTCCCGGAGACCATCGACCGCGACCTCGACACCGGCGTCGAAGCCCTCAAGTTCTACGAGGAGTACATCGCGAGGTACCCGAAGGGCGAAAAGGTCCGGACGGCGAAGAAGCGCGTGCAGAAGATCAACGGCATGCTCCGTGAGAAGGACCAGTACATCGCCGACTTCTACTTCAAGACCAAGGTCTGGGAAGCCGCTCGTTACTGGTACATTGATATCCTCACGCGGCACGCGGCCGAGGAGAAGCTCCGTCAACATTCGATGTTGAGGGTCGTCGAGAGTTCGTTCCACATGAAGAAGTGGCAGGAATGCCAGCTTTACGCTGAAAAATTCAGCCCTCTAGTCGACAAGAGCTCTGCGCAGGCGCTACGATCATGGGAAGAGCAGTGTAAGAAAAAACTTAAATAAGTCGACGGGAGGAGAGCTTGGAGAACTTGAAGCTCAGCGAACTCATGCGGAAGGCGAAAGAAGCCTTCCAGAAGAACGACCTCAAGACCGCAGCGCTCTTCTTCAACGAAGTCATCGACTTCGACCCGAACGTCACCGAAGCCTACTTCTACCTCGCGAACATCTTCCACATGCGTGGCGAACTGGGCAAAGCCGTCCGCGGCTTCAACCGCGTCCTCGAGCTCGACCCGCACCACACCGACGCGTCGATCTCCCTCTCCGTGATCCTCAACGACATCGGCAAGTACGAAGAGGCAAAAGCCGTCTTCGACAAGGCGAACCAGCACGTGAAGCTCTCGCCGCAGCAGGGCCTCGCTGAGCCGCACGTGAACAAGAAGTTCTCCCTCAAGCACTACGAGATCGCCGAGATGTATGCTTCCTACCAGCGCTGGGACGAAGCCCTCTTCGAGTACAACAAGGCCACGGGCCTCGACCCGGAGAACCTCGAGATTCGCATTAAAGTCGCGAAGCTCTACTCGAAGAAGGGTTTCGTTTCAAAGGCCTTTGAAGAGCTCAAGCGCGTGAAGACCGAGCACCCGCACTACCTTCCGGCGCGCATGGCACTGGGGCTGCTCTACTACGGTAATGGCAATATCATCGAAGCTCAGACTGAGTGGCAGGGCGTTTTGGGTCGTGATCCTCAGCACCAGGAGGCGCAGATGTATCTGCAGCTCTCGCGCAGCGCTTCCGAGACCTCGCTTTCGATCTGAGTTGATCTTCGTCCCCATAAGAAATAAAAAAGCCCTCTTCCGAGGGCTTTTTTATTAATCGTTTCTTTAAAAATTAAATTTCGTTGGTGAGACGAGCGACGTTTTCCTGTGTCGTACGGAGGTCGCCGGCTTCAAGTGAGATGCTGGGAGAGAAGGTGGTGCGCTTCGAATCGTCAGAGGAGAAGTTCACGATGTAGGTCTTAAGCTCTTTGTACATCTCGTGCTTCACGGTCAGTTTGCTGTCGGCGAGAACGATTTGCTTCGCCACTTTCTTTGCATTGTTCACAACGATGGGAGCTTTCAGGTTCGCGCTCATCTCAACCACATTCGCTGGGATAGTGAGAATGCTGTAGAGCTTAGCGCTGTTTAGGTTCTCAAGCTCGAGACCGTTCAGGTCGGCGGGCAAAAGCTTTGCGATGTAGTCGGGTTTAAAGATCTTAGGCTCAATAATGGGGAAGGCGATTTTCTCATCTTCCACAGATTGAAGCCAAAGGATCAGCGTGCTGTCCCCTGGATCTACGATGAAGTATCTAGTGAGTTTATCAAAGCCTAAAAGGCCCTCATGGAAGGTGATAATATCACTCGGATTGAGCTCAAGTTCCCCAAATCTCGTGGTTTTGACTTTCAACGCCAGCCTCCGAAATAAATCAGTAAGGTATTTTTACCTTACCATTCAGATCGTAGCAGTCAACGAGAACTTAGAGCAAGCGGGAAAATTATTTCTTTTTGAGCTCTTCGCCCAATCGGGAGATGTCGTCCATGTTAGCTTGCACAGCGGCAACGTTTTGATCATGGATAGCTTGGTAAACCTCTTCCCGGTGGATTTTGGTTTCCTTGGGCGCCTTGATGCCTAGACGCACTTGCTTACCTTTGATCTGCACAACGACGATCTTAATATGATCATCAATGGCGATGCTTTCTCCAAGCTTCCTTGTCAGAACCAGCATGTTCAATCCTTGATCGTGTCAATCAGATGACAAAACCCTCTTCATGCGAGGGCCGAAGGCATCTATATGACCGCCTGTCAGGATTTGCAAGAATAATTTAGAGCTTTAGACAAGATTGAGTTAGGACAGGTCAATATTAACGCAGGAAGTCCATTAATTGCTGATTCATCAGAGTTCCACTGGCTTGGTAGGTCGCCTTTAGGATGTTCTGCTCTTTTTGAAGGTTCGAAAAGAGCTCCGCGACGTCAGCGTCTTCGACGCGAGACTTATACTCTTCGTTGAGGAGCTTCATTTTTTCGATGTTGTTCTCAGCGTTTGAGATGTTATTCGCCAGCGCGCCCACTTGAGTGCGGTGGGCGATAACGCGATCGATCGAACGATCCATCTGTTCGAGCAGATTCTGCACAATGTCCGGGTTGTTTGTGAGCATGGCGTTTTCCAGCGAGCTCAGCTCGTCGAAGATGCTGGAGCGCACGGAGCTGGCTTCGTCGCTCACTGAAGCGAGGCCACGGTTCGGTACGTTCGGGAGCTCTTCGCGAGGGATGGCGCCCGGCTCGTCAGGTAGCACCAGGCGCGAATTCGGCCGCGCCTCTTTGTCGAAGAAGAGCTCCGACCCCGTGATGTTGATCGGGATGAAGACGTCCTTATTGATCTCGACGAACATCTTGTTGGTGTCACCCTGGTACTTGCCCTCGGTGTCGAAGGGCTTCGTCAGAAGCTTCTGGCCCGCGAAGAGGTAGCGGTTGCCGACGCGCTTGTTGGCCAGACTGAGCGCCTGCAGGCGAAGCTGGTGGATCTCCTTGGCGACGCTCTGGCGCACTTCCGGGTTGTAGATGTCCGAAGCCTGGCCGATGGCAAGTTCCTTGGCCTTCGAAAGGATCTCCGTGAGCTCCTCGAGGACGGTCTCGGTGAAAGCGAGAGTCGTCTGCGCGAAGTTCACGTTCCGCAGGTACTGTTGCGCATCGATGTTCTTCGAGCGGATCTGCAGTAGGTCGACGTTACCGATCGGATCGTCCGATGGTTTCTGAATGCGCTTGAGGGTCGAGCCCTTCATCTGCAGGTCTTCCACCTTGCTCTTCGTCTTACCCACCGAGTGGCGGATGGCATGGATCGAGCTATTCTCTGAGACGCGTGTCATGCCTTACCTCAACTCATCAGGCCGAGAACGGCCTTGAACATTTCATCGGACGCGCGGATCACTTTCGCCGACGCTTCGTAGGCGTGCTGGTACTTCACCATGTTAGCCGTCTCTTCGTCGAGGGAGACGCCGGAGATGCGCTCCTTGATGGACTTGGCCTGCGCCAGGATGCCGCTCGACTGCTCGGTGTCGATTTTCGACTTCGACATCTGCATGCCGACGTTGCCGACGGTCTTGAGGTAGTGTTCTTCGAAAGTCGTCGTGCCGTCACCGAGTACTTTCTCGTGCTGGAGGCGCGAGATGGCGATGGCGACGCGGTTGTCACCGGGAGCGTTCGCATCGAGCCCCGCGGCGATGTTGTTCGGGTCGGCCATGATGGCGTCTGAAAGTTTCAGGTACTCCGCGGCCCGGCGCTGCCGCGCCGGCGCGGCGAAGAAGTCGATGCCAGTGACCTGGCCGTTCGCGAGCCCAGGCATAGGCAGGCCTGTGCGCTCGTCGACGGGGACGGGCTTGTTCGCGAAGCCACGGCGGTGGATCGCGTTGGTTGCATTCGCGAGGCCATAGGCGAGCTGGTCGAGCTGGTCTTCCACCAACTGGAGATCCTCGTTGCGCGTGCGGAAGAGCGCCGAGAGCGTTCCGCCGCGGAAGCGGTTGGAGATTGGATCGGCCGGGCGCGACTTGAAGAAGATCTCGAGGTGCGGCTTCTGATCGGCGGAGTCCGCGTCGGTGAGTCGGTTGCCGACGACGAGCTCTTGCTCGATCTCCCCGGAGATGAGGGTTCCTAGGCCATCAGCGTTCACGACGAAGCGGTTCTGCTCGTCGTAGTAGGCCTGCACCGGGAAGTGCTCGGCGAGCTGCCGGAGCGCGTTGTCGCGCTGGTCGCGGAGGTCGTTGGCTTCGCCGCCGCCGACTTCGTTGGCGGCGATCTCGCGGTTGAGCTTCGAGATCGTCTTCGCCAAGTGGTTCACGTCGTCGACGATGAGCGAGATTTTCTTGTTGATCCCGGCGCGCGTCTGGTCGATGTCCTGCTGGATGCGGTGGAAGTCGCCGACGACGATCTTCGCGTTCTCTCGCACGAGGCCGCGGACGGTTTCGTCCTCAGGCCGGTTCGCGAGCTCGCGGAAGGTGTTGAAGAAGCGGTTGAGGATTTTGTTCATGCCCTCGGAGTTGATCTCGTTGAAGATCTCTTCGATGTGGCCGAGCTGGGTCGTGCGCTCTTCGTTGTACTTGTGCTGCGAAAGAGAGTTGTTGAGCTTCTTCTCGACGAGCTCGTCGTGGCCGCGCTTGATGCTCTGGATGTCCACGCCCGTGCCCATGACGTAGGGGCCCTCGTTGAGGGTGATGCCGGTCTTCGTGCGGACTTCCTGGCGCGAGAAGCCTTCGGTGTTGGCGTTGGCGATGTTGTGCGACGTCGTCGCCATCGACTTCTTCGAGGAGAAGAGCCCTGACTTACCGATGCTGAGTAGGTCGGCCGACACCGCGACTCCTTCTACCGGCCCGCTGGACGGGTTGCGCCGTCAGCGCCGTAGGTAACGTAGTTCTTTGGACCCCGGAAGCTCTGCTTCAGCTCGTTGAGCGAGTGCATCGCACGGTTGAGAAACTGCTGGTTGCGGCGGTTCTGCTCCTGCAGCCGCGTGATGACGTCGATGAGGAGGGCATTGAGGTTCCGCAGCGCTGGAATCGCGAGCTTCGCCTCCGGCTCGGCCATGAGGTTCAGTAGATCCGTCACGCTGACCACGGGCGCCTCACTCACGCCACTCTGGTTGAGCGTCGCGATGAGCTCCGCGCGCCGGTTCTCCCAGGTGCCGATCTCCTTCATGAGAGATTCTTTCTCGGAGATCAGGGGCTCGAGGCTTTCGATCTCGCCCGAGAGCAGCGCCTGGTACTCGTCACAGGTGCGCTCGTAGAGCTCGTGGTGGAGCCGGCAGAACTGCTCCCAGATCTCGATCGTCTGCTGGTGGTATAGTCGAAGTGCGTCGTCCCTCATGGACTGGTCCTTTCGCTAGCGGCCTAGAACTCGGACTGCAGCATCTTGTCTGCGAGACCGTCGTAGTCGATGTTGTAT
>DAIPJL010000060.1:0-14958 GCA_036770305.1 Bacteriovoracaceae bacterium
GTGCTGGTGGTCTCCCACGATCGACACTTCCTGAACAAAGTGTGCACCCATATCTGCGACATCGACTTTGGGAAGATCAAGCTCTTCGTCGGCAACTACGACTTCTGGTACAAGTCCAGCCAGCTCGCCCAGCGCATGCTCTCGGACCAGAACAAGAAGACCGAGGAGAAGATGAAGGAGCTCAAGGAGTTCATCCAGCGCTTCTCGGCCAACGCCTCGAAGTCCTCCCAGGCCACGTCGCGCAAGAAGCTCCTCGACAAGCTCACGCTGGAGGACATCCAGCCCTCCACGCGCAAGTACCCCTACGTCGGCTTCCGCCAGGAGCGCGAGGCCGGCGACCAGCTCCTGCGCGTCGAGAACCTCTCGCTCACCGTCGACGGCGAACGCCTCTTCCACGACCTCTCGTTTACCATCAAGCGCGGCCAGAAGGTGGTCTTCCTCGCCAAGAGCGAGCTCGCCACCAAGGCCCTCTTCCAGGTGCTCGCGGGCGAGCGCGAAGCCGACAGCGGCGGATACTCCTGGGGCATCACCACCTCGCGCGGGTATCTGCCGGCGGACCACAACAATTTCTTCCAGGACGCGTCGCTGGATCTGATCAACTGGCTGCGCCAGTACTCGAAGGACCAGACGGAAACATTCCTGCGCGGGTTCCTCGGGCGCATGCTCTTCTCCGGCGAAGAGGCGAAGAAGAAGTGCACGGTGCTCTCGGGCGGCGAGAAGGTGCGCTGCATGCTCTCGAAGATCATGCTCCAGGGCCACAACGTGCTCATCTTCGAGAACCCCACCAACCACCTCGACCTCGAGACCATCACGGCGCTCAACGAAGGCATGATCGACTTCAAGGGAACCCTGCTCTTCACCTCCCACGACCACGAGTTCATCCAGACCATCGCCGGCCGCGTAATCGAGCTGCAGTCGAAGGGCTGCCGCGACGAGGAGTGCAGCTACGACGAGTTCCTCGGCCTGAGCTAGCATGGGCCGCTACGCCATCGTCGACCTCGAGACCACCGGCGGTAACCGCGAGGGCCACAAGGTCACCGAGGTCGCCATCATCACCGTCGACGAGGGCGTGGTCACCGGCGAGTGGTCGAGTCTCGTGAACCCGGAGCGGCCCATCCCCTGGGGGATCACGCGGCTGACGGGCATCAGCGACGACATGGTGGCGGCGGCGCCGCCCTTCTACAAACTCGCGAAAAAAATCGTCGAGCTCACCGAGGGCCGCGTCTTCGTCGCGCACAACGCCTTCTTCGACTACCGCTTCCTCCAGCGCGAGTTCAGCGAGCTCGGCTACACCTTCCAGCGCGAAGTCCTGTGCACCGTGCGCCTTGCGCGCCAGGCCTTCCCGGGGCTCAAGAGCTACGCGCTCACCAACCTCTCCAAGCACTTCGAGCTTCGCCGCGAGGCCGAGCACCGGGCGCTGGACGACACGCGCGCCTGCTGGGAAGTCTTCCGGCGCATCCTCGCGCAGTCCGAGAGCGTGCTGGCGACGGCGCAGACCAAGCCGCTGCCGCCGGAGCTCGACGACGGCGTGGTGCAGGGCCTGCCGGAGGGCCCCGGAACCTACTTCTTCTACACCCGCGAGGGGCTGCTGCTTTACGTCGGGAAGGCGAAGAACATCCGTGCCCGCGTGCGCGGCCACTTTCAAAGCGCCGGGGAGAAGAAGCGCGACCGCGAGCTGCGCCAGCACGTGGCGCGAGTGGACTACCAGCTGTGGGGGAGTGAGGCGCTGGCCTCGCTCATGGAGCTGCACTTCATCAAAACGCTCAGGCCAGCGCTCAACCGCGCTGGCCGCAAGACCAACTACCGCTACGGCCTGGCGTTGCATCCGCAGGCACCGGCGGGCCAGGAACTGCGGGTCATCACCGGCGAGAGCGACGAGGCCCAGCGCTTCGGCTCCCGGCGCTACGCGGAGGCCGCCTGCGAGCGGATCTACCAGGAGGCCTTCGGCGTGCGGCCGGGGACGCTGAGCTTCCCTGCGCAGATGGAGGTCTTCCGGCGCACTCTCGGAGCAGAACAGGTCGCTGCGCGCTTGCGCGAGAAACTGCAAGAGGTGCGTGTGGAGCTCAGCGACGGCAGCTTCGCGCTGCCGGCCCCGCCGCGGCACCAGGTCTGCCAGCTCGTCGTCGCCGGCGGGGAGCTCAAGGAGGTGCAGCTGGTCGACGAGCAGGGCGAGGTGCACATTTATCCGCTGGAGAACTACCCCGACATGCGACGGGTGGTGGCGAAGCTGCAGGCCCGCACGGGCGCTGCGCCGTGCGGGATAAGTTCTCCTTCCGGTACCCTTGATCTTTTAGCGAACGAGGACGCGTGGGAGAGTTCGACCTAGTCTTGGAAAGCGCCACGGGCCTGCGGGTGGCCCGCTACCGGCCCGAGGCCGGCACGCTGGTGTGGGCCGACGACGGCACGGCGCTGGTCACTCCGTCCAACAGGCCCGCGAGCTTCGTCCGCCACGCCGCCACCTCGCCGGAGCACCCGGTGGGCAAATCCCGCGCCCCGCGGCGGATCAAGCTGCAGCTCGGCCTGTCGTGTAACTTCTCCTGCCAGTACTGCAGCCAGAGCTCGCAGCGGCCCGAGAGCAAGAGCGAGATCCAGCTCTCCGTGGAGCGCGTCGACGCCTTCCTCGCGGAGCTCTCGAGCTGGTTCGACGGCGGCGACGACGGCCAGGGCAGCGGCGTGGTGTGGGAGTTCTGGGGCGGCGAGACGCTCATCTACTGGCGCGCGCTCGCGACGCTCGCCGACGCGCTCACGGCGCGCTACCCACACATCCGACTAGCGCTCTTCACCAACGGTTCGCTCCTAAGGCCCTCCATGGCGGCGGACTTCGCACGCTGGCGCCTGCACGTGGTGATCTCCCACGACGGCGCGCGCTTCACCGAGGACCGGGGCCGCGACCCCTTGCTCGACGAGGCCCAGCGCGCGGCCATCGCCACCGTCTTCGCGGCCCTCGCCCCGGCGCGGCTGGTCTCCTTCAACGCCACGCTGAGCTGGCAGAACTACTCGCTGCGGGCCATCCGGCGTTTCATCGCCGACAAGCTCGCCGTCGCGGAAGCCGAGGTGCGGCTGACCTGGGATCTGGCGACACCCTACGACGAGGCCGGCAAGCGCTACGTCGCCTCGCCGGACATGGCCCGGCGCCTGGTCAACGAGCTCTTTTTTGAGTGGCAGAGCTCGTACCCGCACGAACTGGAGCTCGGGGACCTGGGGCAGGAGCTCCAGCGCTTCTTCGCGGGCCTTTCGGAGCAGCGTCCGGTGAGCACCCTGGCGCAGAAGTGCGGCATGGATCGCCCCGAGGCGCTGGCGCTGGATCTCACGGGCGCGGTGCTCACCTGCCAGAACGTCGCCGCCGAGAAGGGCCACCGGATCGGCGAGGTGAAAAACCTCGACGAGGTTCGGCTCTCCACGGCCTACCACTTCACCCAGCGCGCCGAGTGCCAGCGCTGCCCGCTGGTGGCGCTGTGCCGGGGCGCCTGCATGTTCCTCACGGGCGACCTGTGGCGGCTCGCCTGCCAGCAGCACTTCATCTGGAACAGCGCCAAGCTCGCGCTGGCGCTCTTCCTGCAGACCCAGCACCGGCTGGTGGCGATTCGCGCTCCCCAAGGCGTGCGCTTTGCGGATACGCTAGAGGTCGGTGTCCTATTCCCTCAAGGAGAACGCGCGTGAAGACAGCAGTGGCATTGGTGACCGGCGGTACCTCCGGGCTGGGCTTCGAGGTCGCCCAGGAGTACGCGCGGCGAGGGATTTCGCTGATCCTCCAGTACCGCTCCCGGCACGAGCGCGCCGAGGCGGCGCGGGCCCAGCTCCTGGCGCAGCACCCACAGCTAAGAGTGGACCTCGTCGCGGCGGACTTCGCGGACCTCGCCGCCGTCGAGGCCTTCCTGCCGCAGCTCGACGCGCTGGTCGGCGAGCGCCAGCTCAAGTACTTCGTGTCCTCGCACGGCGAGCTCGGCTCGAATCTTTTCCTTTTTAAGAAACGCAGCGAGCTGCAGAGCCTCATCAACCAGCACCTGCTCGCCAACCTCTTCCTCACGCACCACATCGTCAAGGCCATGGCGCGCGAGCGCTTCGGGCGCATCGTCTTCATCACCTCACTGGCGGCCCACAAGATCAACCGCGGCCAGGCCGACTACGCGCTCTCGAAGGCGGCGCTGGAGACCTTCGCGCAGTCGCTCACGGCGGAGTTCTACCACCGTAGCGTGACGGCGAACTGCGTCTGCGCGGGCCTGGCGAACACGCGCATCGCCGACGAGGTCCACCGGGCCTTCGAGAAAGAAGAGTCGGAGGTGGGCCGCGTGGTGGATCGCACGACCATCGCGCGCATCGTCGGCGTGCTGAGCGAGGACTGGGCGCAGGACATCTCCGGGGCCAGCTGGCTCGTCGACGGAGGCCAGAAGAGCCTCGGTAACAACCGCGACTACCATCGCCTGAGTTTTCATGCAAAAAAAGATTCTTAAGCTCCTCGTCGGTTTCGGCGTTGTTTTCGTCATCGTGGGTGGAATCCTCATCGCGCGCACACGCTTGCTAGGCGCCTTGCGAGGGACGATCGCGGCCTACCGGGTGGTGCAACTGGAGGCGGAGCTGGCCCAGCGCAGGCCTGAGGTGCGCACCACACCCTTGGACACCACGGCGCTCATGCTCGAGGTGTTCATGAGCTACGTTTCCACCTACCCGGTGGAGGTCACGGCGCTGGCCTACGAGGCGAACTACCTTCTCACGCAGGGCAAGTCGCGAGAGGCGGCGCTCCTGCTGGAGGCGCGAGGGCGTGAGAGACTCACGGCCTACGAACTCGAAGTGCTTGGGATTAGCTATCTACGCATCGGCGAGGACGAGAACTGCGTGGCCGAACATAACCCGGACTCGTGCCTCTTTCCCGTCCAGGAGAAGGGAATCCACCGGCATCAGGCCGGCGGCAAGGCGGCGCTCGAGGTGTTTGGCCTCCTCGCGACGAAGCACCCCGAGCGCAGCGACTGGCGCTGGCTCGCCGTGATCTCGGCGATGATCTCCGGGCGCTATCCTCAGGATCTACCACCGGCCGCCGTCGTCGCGCCGGAGTGGATCACGCGGACGAGCGAGTTCCCACGTTTCCGCGATCGTGCCATCGAGCGCGGCCTGCGAGACCTCGGTGGCTCGAGCGGCGTGATCGTCGACGACTTTGACGGGGATGGCTGGTTTGAGATCGTCAACCTGAACCAACTCGGCAGCAGCAAAGACATCGTCTTCCAGATCTTCCAGCGCGACCGCGATGGCCGCTACGTCGAGCTCTCCGAGCTAAGTGGCTTGAGGAACTTCGAGCGCGGTCTGCACTTCGCGCAGGTCGACTTCGACAACGATGGCCTCCTCGACATTTTCATCGCCCGCGGCGCCTGGCAGGGGCGCTCGGGACAGCGGACCGCGGCCTTCTTGCGTAACGAGGGCGAGCTCAAGTTCCGAGACGTGAGCCACGAAATGGGGGAGGTGCTGCGCGGCCCGAGCCAGGCCTTCGTCTGGGCGGACTTCGACCTCGACGGTGACCTTGACCTCTTCTTCGGCTGCGAACACCTTGTCATCTACCTCGACTGCGAGAGTCGCTACTTCGAAAACGTCCGCGGCAAACTGGTGGACCGGAGCCGGCAGGCGAATCTTTTGCTGAAAAAGTTTGTCAAAGGGGCCATCGGCTTCGACTACGACGGCGACGGACTGATGGACCTGGCGATCTCGGACCTCTTCGGTCGCAGCGTCCAGGTGTACCGTAACCACGGGGTCCGCGAGGGAGTTCCCTACTTCGAACTCACCGCGACCTTGCCCAGTGACCCCTTTTCGCTGCTTGCCTTCGACTACGACAACGACGGAGACGAGGACCTCCTCGTCCCGGGGTACTGCGTGGACCTCGCCCTCGCGACCGCGCACTACTTTGTCCCGGACTTCCAGGCGTCACAGCAGCGCATGCAGCTCTTCGAAAACGTGAACGGAAGGTTCGTCGACGTGGCCCCGGAAAAGGGCCTCGCCCACGTGACGATGAGCATGGGACTAAACTTCGGTGACTTCAACAACGACGGCTTCCTCGACTTCTATCTTGGCACTGGTGGTCCATCGCTCGCGCGGCTCGTGCCGAACCGGGCCTTCTTGAACCAGGCCGGCAAGGCCTTCAAAGAGGTCACCGTCGACGGTGGCTTCGGGAATCTCCAGAAAGGCCACGGCGTCGCCTTCGCAGACCTGCGGGGCATCGGTGCGCAGGACGTCTACGCGAGTTTGGGCGGGATGATGTCGAGCGATGTCTTCCAGGACGCGCTCTTTGAAAACCCTGGGCCACAGGGGAACTGGCTCGCGCTCAAGCTCGAGGGTGTCACCGCCAACTGCCACGCGGTGGGCGCTCGCGTGCGGGTCAAGACCGAGGCCGGGGAGTTCTTCCGAGTGGTGTCGACGGGTGGGAGCTTCGGTGCTCAGCCGCTGGAGGTCTTCGTGGGCCTCGGGCCAGCGAAGACGATCCTCGAGCTGGAGGTCAGCTGGCCTTCGTTGAACTATTCGCAGAAACAGGTCTTCACGAAGCTCGCGGTGAACCGGCGTTACCATCTGAAGCAGGGCGCGGACCTCGAACTACGGCCGCGCGTTCGGCGCTAGTCTTTCGAGGTAGCGACGGATGTCTTCGGGCGTGATGTCGTTGAAGCGTCGACCCTGAGTGCCACCCATGAAGGCGGCGATCTCGTTGATGTCGATCTCTGTCCCACAGCGCTGCTGGATCTCGAAGAAGAGGTCGATGATGTCGATCGACTCGAAGCCGTAGCCCGACACGAGTGGAACGCTTGGAGAGTATTCTACTCCACCTTTGATTTGGTTTATGGAATCGTGAATAAGTTTATGATAATCCATGCTTGAAATTCCTCATCCCGAGCTAAAAGTCGCTAGCGCCACAGCTTGTTGGCGCATAGTGTTGCGGCACGTCTACAATTATTCGATTATAGGCCACTGTCTCTCTTACTAGTAGAAATCTCTCGTTTTCATTCTATAATAGAGCAGTACCGTTTATTCACACGTTATCTCGGGAGGCCTCATGCGCCAATATCTTTCCCTCGCTACATTCGTTTGCTCAACGCTGCTGAGTTTCAACTCTCTAGCATCCGAAGCGAAGGCACAAAATCAAAAAACGATCCGCTGGGTTCTGGCGCACGAGCCTGCTCGCGTCTTCGAGCGCGCCGCTCGCCACTTCGCCGCAGAGGTAGCGAAGAACTCGAAGGGTGAGCTCAAGGTCGAGATCATTGGCCTCGACGGGAAGTCTCTGGAGCTTTCTCCCTTCGAAGCCTTCAGCAAGGTGAAGCAGGGTGAGGTCGAGATGTGTCAGACCTATACCACCTACCTTGGCCACCAGAGTAAAGACCTGTGGGTCCTCGACCTGCCCTTCCTCTTCAAGAACCACCAGCACGCCACGCGCGTGCTCGACGGCGCCATCGGCAAGCAGCTGCTCGCCTCCTTGGACTCGAAAGGGGTCAAGGGCCTCGGCTTCACCTACTCCGGTGGTTACCGTGTGATTCCTTCGCAGAGCAAGCCGCTCCAGTCGAAGGAGGACTTCAAGGACCTGAAGATCAAAGTGACCGATTCTCCCGTCGCACAGGCCTACATGACCGAGCTCGGCGCCGCACCGGTGTACCTCAAGGACGAGCGCCACTACGAAAAGGGCGCCGAAGCCTACGAGACGACCTTCGCGCGTTTGCCGGCGATCAAGGACACCGAGTCGCAGTACGTGAACGTCACCGAGCACAGCCTCTTCCTCACTTCGATCATCGTGAACAAGGCCTTCTTCGACTCTCTGACCCCAGCGCAGCAGAAGATCGTGTCGGACGCCGTGGCGGCCACGGCGAAGCTCGAGCGCGAAGACTCGATCAAGGATAACGATGACCAGCGCAAGCGCTTGGAAGCTTCGAAGAACGTCAAAGTCGTTGAGGTGGCGCCGCAGCTGCGAGGCCACATGCAGACCGTAGCGCAGAAGATCCACCAGAGCTACGAGGGCTACTTCTCGAAGGGGCTGGTCGCAAAGATTAAGGCCGCCGAATAATTCCTGCCGGACGCACGCCCATGATTCACCCGGCGTGCGTCCGCATTTTTTTCCTCTCCCTCCTCGCACTCCTTTCTTCCTGTGAGCCTTCAAAACCGAAGGCACCGCTCTATGTCGTCGCGGACTGGCCTCTGCTCGTCTACTCGGAGAGCGAGGCCTGGGCCGAGGCGCTGGGAGCGGACCTGGAGCGTGCGCTAGCGAGCTCCCCGGCGGGGGCGAAGTACCGCGTGGTGCTCACGGGCCCGCAAGGCCTCCAGGGCCTTGCGCCGGAGGCGCTGGCCGGCGCCGTCGTGGTGCGACTCTGGTTAGGCTTCCCGGAGGCGCTCTCGCTCCATACTGGGCGCACGAGCTGTCCCACCGAGTGGCTCACCCCGAGCATCAACTACCGAGCTCTGCTCGGGCCCCTGGCCCGGGAGCTGGCGGCGTCGCGGGCCCGACTGGCGGCCCTCGGGGTGAAGGGCGTCGATCTCTGGGTCGGTGGTTTCCTGCGCGCCTCGCACCTGCGCGCCTACTCCTGTCCCCCGAGTACCCTGCAGGTGCTGGGCCGCAAGGGCCTCTACACCGAGCTCCAGGACGCGCTGGCGACGCACACGCGTGGGCTCGTCCTGAGCATGCTCTTGAACGTCGACCAGCTCGATCGGCAGGGCCCTCGATACGCACAGGAACTGCGGGAGCAACTAGTCCAAGGAGTCATCCCATTCGTACTCCCCAGGCTTTGAAGTCTCCCTACACTTTGTTAGCGCGTTTTCGCTTACTACCGTCCTCTCTGGCCTTGGCGCGCGTCTGTCTCGGATGCACCCTCCTCGTGCTGCTGGGGGATTATTTCTCGATCCGAAAACTTTACTTCGTCGAGGGCGCCTTCCTAAGCGCGGAGTCGGTGCGAGAGATCGCCGCATTCCCGAGACTCGTCCCGGACTTTCTTGTGCCGGAGAGCGAATCGCAGGTCGTGGTACTGCTTTCGATCGCGACCCTGGCGGTGCTGGTTCTCATGTCGGGGCGATTCCTCGGAGCCGCCAGCCTCGTAGTCTTCGTGGTGCTCGCGAGTTTCCGGGACCGCTTCCCCTTCATCTACGGGCCCGGGGATGCGGCCCTCAAGCTCGTGCTCATCTGGGTGTTCTACGCCCACTTCTTTCAGCAGCCTTTCGCCATCGATCCCGCTGTCCGTCGGCGTTGGCAGCTCCTGTTCTCGCTCTCGTACCTCATCCTCGTGGTCGCACTCTACGAGGCGTCGGTGATCGAGAAGCTGCGTTTTCCGGAGTGGACGACCGAGATGGATGCTTTGAGCTACCTCGCCGTCGTGAAAAAGACCTACACCCCCTGGGGAAGCTGGGTGCTAGAGCGAACCCCGCGGTGGGCCCTCGTCATCCTCACCGCTGTGGTGATGGTGGTCGAGTCGCTGGGAGTGCTTCTCTTGTTCGTGCCGCGCCCGGCACTGCGCCGTCGGCTCGCGCTCTTCTTCCTCGGGTTCCATTTCGTCATCGTCGTCTTCGTCAACGTGCGCCTCATCGCCTACGTCTTCATGGTGCTCTGGTTCGTGTTCCTCCAGATCCCACCACGGCTGGCGCGCAGGACTGCGTGGCTCAGGCCGCGCGCTCGGCCCTTGCAAGACTGGCGCCTCAAGCTTGGTGTGACCGGATTTCTCGTGCTCAACGTGTTGATCTGGCATGGCCTCGTGGTGAGGTTCTTGCCGGAGCTTAAAGTTCCTGTGCTCTCCCACGCCGCGAGTCGCCTGGGCCTCGAGCAGCGCTGGAGCATGTTCGCGAACCCCGAACTGCTCGCGCAGAATAACTTCGTGAGCATCGATGCTCTGCTGACGGACGGGAGTCGGATTGACCCCTTCACCGGAAAGGCTCCGCAGCTCGCATTCTCTCCAGTGGAGCTCCACGACGAGCACACTGGCTACACCAGTAACTTCATGAAGCGCTTCTGGACCAATAGCTCTGACTCTACCTTCCGCATCCTCGAGCGCGCCGTCTGCCACGACTACCGGTCTTCCACCGGGGCGCGCGCGCTTTCCGCGAAAGTGAGTTTCGTGTCGATCCCACCGCGAGGAGAGCGAGTGGTGAAGCCCTACCACCTCGTGAAGTGCGCCCCTTAAGGGGCCTTGCCGCGGAGGATGTAAAGCAGGTTGTCGAGCTTGAGCTGCGGGTCGACCTTGAAGCGATAGGTTCCGTAGAAAGATCTTCCGACGAGGAGGAGCACGAAGAGCAGCGGGAGGAGACCGCGGTGTAGGCGCCGGTGCGCCGGCGGCAGGAGGGCCACCAGCGCGCAGCTGAGGGCGAGGAAGCTGAAGTAGACCAGCGGGCCTGCAGAGAAGATGAGCTCCAGGATCGAACTCCGGGAGTAGAAGTAGTTGGCGATGAAGTCCTTGTTGGCGTGGTAGAGGAAGCCGCCGCAGAACACCCCGAGGCCCGTCGCCGTCGCAGTGATCGCCCGGCCCTTCGCCTGGGCGCCGAAGACGGCGCGCAGGAGCTTGTAGGCCTCGAGGATGAAGACGCGGTAGACGATCATCGAATAGTACACGAAGAGCCGCGACAGGAAGGTGTTCCAGTCCCGTGCCGTGAAGACGTTGCCGTAGGGCCAGGGAAGGCGCACGCCGACGAAGAGCGCCGGGATCACGAGCGCGGCGCCGTCGAGGAAGATGTGCTTGAGGATTCCGTAGACGATCTCGATCTGGAAGAAGCACGCGAGCAGGAGGTGTCGTGGGACCACCTCGAGGTAGCGCGGGTCCACCGAGAGCGAGGGGTAGGTGCAGGTGAGGAGCTGCCCGTAGTTGGCCGGGCCGATGAGCGGATAGCGCGTGTAGGTCAGCTCACAGAAGACGACGATGAGCACCGCGAAGAGAGCGCTGAGGATCACTCCGCGCCAAAAGTGCGCGGTCTCCGCCGTCGGGTCCGCCGCCGGGAGGGAGAAGTGCTCGCGGAAGTTCGGCCCCGGGAGCGCCAGGCCTTCGAGCCACCGCGGCCAGGAGGCCACCGCCGAGACCTTCAGCTCGAGCGCAAGCAGGTAGGTGAGCCAGAGCTTCTTCATGAACACGGCGATCGTAGCCGCGGCGAGCAGCGACGGGACGGATGCCCCTGTGATGTGCGCGTGGTAGCCGAGGTAGCTCATCACGGAGAGTGCGAGGTACCAGGGGATCACGAGGTAGGTCCGGACGCTGCGGATGCGGGCCGTGCCGAGCGCCACGAGGAGGAGGGCCCCGAGCGCGAGGAGGTTGGCCACCACCAGCCAAGGGAAGTAGGACCCCTGGAAGCTCGGGTTCCGCAGTGAGAAGAGTTCGCGGAAGGGGAAAATGTAAAAGGGCGTGATGATCTGACTGGTGAGCTCGACGTCGAAGACGAAGCCCGCGAGGAGGAGCTGGGGTCGATAGCGCCGCAGACGCGGCGAAAGCAGAAGGAGCGGGACGACGACGTAGGACGCGAAGAGGTGCTGCGCGAGGAAGAGGTAGCCCCAGAAGACCCCGAGCCCGAGGAGCTTGAGGAGGAGGTTCTCGCGGGCCACGAGCTGTGCGACGAGGCGATCCATCCTAGGGCCCTCGCCGGCGGTAGCGCGCAAGGAGGAGCACCACGAGCGCGATCGCGAGGTTGACGACTAAGAGCGCAGTGCCACCCGAGAGGGGAGGCTTCGGTTCCCTGAGAGGAAGGGGACGGTAGGCCTCGAGCTTTTTCATGGGGCGTCTTCCGTGTAGTAGAGCTTGATCACGTGCATCTCGTCGTTCTCGCTGTGGCCCCCCAGCTGCACCTTCTTCTGCGGGTCCGCGACCGCGGGGTTGCTCCAGCTGTTGTCGTAGTGCATGCGAGTAATGAGCGTGCTTGCGCGCGGAAGCTTCAGGCCCTCGCGCGGCAGGAAGTAGCGCTGATCGGTGAGCACGTTGTAGCTCGGAAGCACCACAAAAGTTTTCTCGTCACCCTCCTCTGTCCGGTAGGCCAGGGAGGCGCTGCGCAGCCGGGTGTGGCCGTGGAAGTCGAAGTAACGAAGATGCATCGCGCGCTCGAGGGTGAGGCGTGACTCGACCACGTAGTCGCTCTGGCCCGGGAGCAGCTCGAAGCCGTCGGCGACGTTGATCGAAAGACGTTTGAGTTCCTTCGCTCCGGCGGGAAGGGTGCTCTCACCGAAGAGCTCGACCGCGACGTCGGCGAGCTTCGCCTGGGGTGCGAGCTGCCAGTGCAGACCCAGGGCGAGGGTAGAGCCCTTGGGGATCAGGTAGCGAGTGTCGTCGTCGAAGCGGTAGACCCCGTCGCGCCGGCCGATGGTGAGCACGATCGGCTCCGTGCCCACGGCGATTTTGAGCGGCCTTCCGCCGGCCTTGCCAGAGGCCGCTTTCGACGCCCAGAAGTTCGCGTAGAGTTCCGTTTCCATGAACTCGCCCTGGGACGCTTCGCGGAAGTAGCGCGGGAGCTTCGTGCCCGGCGCGAAGGCGTAGAGTAGCGTGTGGTGGAGGTTCGCGGGGTCTCCCTTGAAGTCCACCGCCGCAAGCGAAAGCGGAGCCGGGATGTTTTCGGCAAGGATGGTGTACTGGTAGTAGGCCTGCGCCTCGCGCGGCGCGGGCCTGCGAGTGACCGTGTACCGGCCCAGCGAGTTCGCGGGCCGCGCGCCCTTGTCACGCAGAAACTTCTGCAGATACCGGCGGTTCTCCGCGAACTCCCGCGCGAACTCCTTCGTGCGCAGGAACTCTTTCGGCGCGAAAAAAATGCGCCGGAGTTCTTCGTTCCCGAAGCGCGTCTCGGGGGTGAAGTGCCGGTCCGTCAGGAAGCCCCCGGGCATCCGCGCCGTGAGCATCGTCTTGCGGATCATCGGGAGCCATCGCTCGAGAGACGCGGGGTCCGGAAACTGGTCCGTCGCGGCGCTCGCCAGGTGGCAGGCCTGGCACGAGCGCGAGAAAGGACGAACGAAGTCCGCGCGCGCGTCAGCGTAGTTCGGCGGCGTGACCAGCGCGCGACACTGCTCGAGCGATTTTGCCCAGCTGCGGATGGCCTCCGAGGCCGGTGAGGGCGGGCCCGGCGAGAGTGTTGCGTGCTCGAGGTCGAGCCAGACGACAGGATTTTCATTCGTGAGCCCGTAGCGCCAGGCCAGCCCCTGAGTCGCATCCAGGAGGTAGCGCGGCCAGGCAGTGGCGGAGCTGCGCTGCTGTTTCTCCAGCTCTGTGAGGGCAGGCCTGAGGTTCGTGTCGACGACGACGAGCGCGCTCTCCGCCGGGAGCGGGAGCTTCGCGAGTTCGCCGAGCCGCTTAGCGAGCTGATCAATTGTTGTACAATCTGAACTCAGCCCTAAGACGATGAGATAACGCTTGGCGAGGTAGTCGAGGGGGCCGCGGGCAGCGCTTTCACCAAGGGAGGGGAGACGAAAATCAAGCTCCGAGGCGAGCAGGGCCCTTCTCTTTGATTCTGATCCGTAGGACAATAGGGGCAACAGAATGAAGACCAGGTAGAGGAACCTCACCGGAGTGGGGAGCTCTGCCTGTTGAGGATTTGAGATGGACGCTGTCATTGCTAAATTCTCGCTCTTTCACCCACTGATAAGCAACTCCGTCGCGGTCATTTGTCTGGGCCTCGCGGTGTTGCTGGGACTGCCCTTCGTGCGGAGCTTCCGGGACCTCGTGTACTACTGGTACCTGCGGCCGATCCTGACCATCACCCTCTCCAGCCTCTTCCGGTTCCTTCTCATGGTGGGAGGACTGAAAAGTTACCTCGATCTGTCTGCGGCCCCCTGGCCTTTGCAGGTGGTGGTGCTTTACCTGTGGACGGACTTTTTCATCTACCTGACCCACATCCTGATGCACCGGAGTCGCTGGCTCTTTCGCTTCCACAAGACGCACCATCTCATCGAGGAGCTGAGCTGGGAGAACGGCAGCAAAGACACCTGGGTGTTCGAGTCCTTCGTCATGCTCCATGCGGTCGTCGGCGGCGTCCTCCTCGGCGCGGAGCTCTACATCACGGCGACGACCATCTTCCTCTGGAAGCTGGCCCTTGCGCTGACGCATTTCCCACGCCCCCTTCCCTGGCGCTGGCTACGCTTCCTCATCGTTAGTCCGGACAAGCACCTCGCGCACCACACGGAACCGAACCGTGATTTCTTCAACTACGCAACGACCATCCCTCTGTGGGACCAGCTCGCGCGGGCCGTTGCGACCCTGGCAAAAAGGATTCCCTGAATGAGAGCTCTGCTACTGCTATGGACGCTCACCACGCTGGCCGCGTGCGGACGAGTGAAACTCGAAGACTGCCAGCAGCTCAGCGAGTTTGGTCGCGAGAACCTTGCGAGCTGTAGCTACAAAGGGATCGGCCAGGAGGTGCGCTTCGGCGCCGAGGGAGAACTCCTCGCACCAGTGATGCCGAAGGCCGCCAAGGGCAAGCGAGAGCTGCGCGTGCTCTTCCTGGGCCAGACCCTCGTCAGCGGCGAGTTCGTTGCTCCCGGCGAGGAGCTGCTGACACTGCTCCATGGCCACCTGGCCAAGGACGCCAAAGACGTGAAGCTCCTCTTCGACGCAGCACCGGTGCGCGGAGTCGGACTCCGCTACTACGAGGAGCACTTCGATCGTCTCGTGCAGCGCCACAAACCCGACTTTATTTTCACTCTCATCGAACCGCGCATGATCGCTGCCGACTACCTCATGCCACGCAAGGCTTACGACCTCTGCCCGCTCGGGTTGGTGCGCGACTTTAACAACGTCATGGCCGCCGAGCGCATCGCCACGCCGACAAGCACGGCGCTTCGCTCAATGATCTCGAAGGCCCAGGCCGCGAAGATCGAGCTGCGCCACATCTGGGTGGCCGGGGGGGTCTCGATGGTGGACATGCTCGCCGACCTCGAGGGCTGCCGCTGGCTGCTTTCCTTCATTGACCAGAAGTCGATCGCCGCCGTCGACTTCGAGACCTTCCAGATGGTGAACGAATTGCCCGTCATCACCAGCCGCGAGTTTCCGATCATCTTCCGAA
>DAIPJL010000061.1:0-14865 GCA_036770305.1 Bacteriovoracaceae bacterium
ATCTCGTAGGTCGTCTTGCAGTAGTCGCAGCGTGCCTCGAGGGTCGGCTTCCCGTCGAAGAGCGCCTCGGGGTCCTGGGCAAACATCATGCGCAGGTTATCCATCATCCGCTCCTTCGAGCAGGGGCAGTGGAATTCCACCTGACGGCTCGAGAGGTAGGCGAAGGAACTCTTCTCGAAGGCCTTCACCACCGCTTCGACGTCGTTGGGGTGGTCGTCGAAGATGTTGTGGAAGAATGTCCGATGGTGCTGGACGTAGGTGTCGAGGTCGAAGGTCTCGTCGTCGAGTTTCTGGTCGACGTTCACGGGAGGGAGCTTGATGGCCAGGAAGCTCTGGTCCGAGGCTTCACTGACGATGATGCGCGCGTTCGCCTGGTAAGACTGCGAGAGGACCCGGTTCACCACTTCGGTGGTCGGCACCTCGGCGAGTTCGATCACGGAGGTGTTGGGAGCGTTGCCGTTGGGGAACTGCTTGGTGACGCGAGCTGCGCCACTGAGCTTCATCGGGAACTTATTGAACTCCTCTGGCAAGAGCAGCGTGCGCGTGAGACCCGCATGGCTCGTCTCAATTTTCAGGCGGAAGTAGGGGGCTTCGCTGTCGATGTAGATCCCGAGGTTTTCTCCCGGCTTCAGGAAGGCGAGCATGGGCATGAAGCTAAGCACCGTGTCTCGGAAATAGCTAAAGCCACTGCCGGCGAGCGGATGGATCACGGCGAGGTCGTGGATGAGTTTTTGGCCGTCGAGAAAATGCACCGCAAAACGACGATTCGAGTCTAGAAAACTGTAGAGGCGACTAGGTTTGAGCATAGGGTTTTTTACGACGGCCGATGGCGGAATGTCAGTACTTTCAGTGGGCCGATGGGTATGATGTCTAGGCATGCTAACCCTTTTAACCTACGCGTCGAAGCAGGCTTTGATAGACCAGCTCGCGCGCTCTCCAGGTCCCGCGGAAGTCTGGGTGACACCGCATCCGATCGCTGCCGACGCGCTTCGTTTGCACCCCGCGCTCGGTGGTGCCGCGGAGGTCGTGACCTTCGCGAACTTCCGCGACTCCCTCTTCGAGGGCCTGGGGTTGTCGGGCGAGGTGCTGCGCAAGTCTCGGATGCTTTTGCAGCTCAACGCCTACCGCCTCCTGCTCCCGAGCGCTCGCGGCCTTCGCTACGCAGAGTTCAAGTCCGCCTATCAGATTTTTTCCGACCTCCGCGCCTACGTCGACGCTCCGGAGATTCCCGACGAACTCCTCCGGCACTTCGATCCGGATCTGGCGGTGCTGGTGCAGCTCCTTCACCAGGCCTGCAAGCGGCAGGGGATCCTCGACGAACACTCTGTGGTCTTCGAGCTCACGCACCAGCTTCGGACGCCGGGCCGTGAGCCCCCGGTGCAAAAGAATCTCGTCTTCGACGGCTTCACCTTCTTCACCCCCGCTCAGCTCGGTCTACTGGAGGCCCTAGCGCTGCGAGCGAATGTTACCGTCCCGCTCCCGCGTGTGGTGTTCCAGGAGGCCGGCGACTTCGACTGGCCCAAGACCCTCGCCGCGGTCGCTGACCGGGTCGCGCACGTCGACGCCGGCGAGGAACCAGCGCCGAAGCTTCAGCTGCGGGCCTACCCAAAGAACCACCTCGCTCAGGCGCTGAGAAGCTGGCGCGCCGAGGCCTGCCCCGCCGGGCCCGGACAGATCATCCTTGCGACGCGGGGACTGGAGGAGCTGGTGCTCCAGGCACTGCCCTTCACCGATCACGCCACCCGGCGTCCGGTCGATGTCTTGCTCGAGGCCCGCGCGAACTTCGTCCGCGCGCTCAAGCTGCATGTGGAAGCCGCTAGTGCGCCGCGACCCTATGCGGAGCTCCTCGCGTGGCTGGCGGGGCGTCGGCAGGATCTAGAGCAGAGCTTCACGCTCGCGCGCGCGCGGGATCTGGCGGTGGTCCGGCAGGCGCAGGAGCTGGTGCGTGAGTGCGAAGCCCTGCTCGCGCATCAACCCGTCGACCTCTTCCTCGTGGAGCTCCTCGCGGAGGTGCTCGCGATGGACGCACCTCGCAACTACCAGGTGGGGCTGCACCAAGACGAAGCCCCGCTGCGCGTCCTGAGTTTGAAGGAACTCGCATCTCTCGAGAAGTCGCGGCCCGTCGCTCTTTGCGTCGACGGTGCTTTCGGTCAGCTGCGGTCGAGCTCACGGCCATTCTCCGTGGACCTCGAGCGCGACCTCTCCCGGCTCGGGCCCGTGCGCCGACCCGAGCTCGAGTTCGCCTTCCTTCGCTCGGCCCTCGGCGAGGTCTTCCAGCATTCGGCTCTTCAGATTCTGATCGAAGAGGATCTCGAGAAACACGACCTGGGCTGGCGCCGGATTCTCTCCTCTCTCGCTCTGGACCGTACGAAGCTGGAGCTCCCTCCGACTGGTGCTCCGGCGCCGAACACCTTGCTCGAACTCCCGGAGCAGGCGCACGCACTCCCGCACGTCTCCGCAACTCGGCTGCAGGACTACCTCGATTGTCCGCGGCTCTACCACGCCAAACGCATCGACGAGATCCTGCCCGAGTGGGAGAGCACGCGCGAGCTCGAAGCGGCGGACCTCGGTATCATCGAACACGAACTGGTCGCCTGGGGCTGGCGCGAGATCGGCGCAGGCCGCTGGAGCGACGAGCCCCTCACGCGGGAAGCGCAGCGCCGCTTGCGCGCTCAGGAATCCTTCGCACGGCTAAGTCCGGTGCAGCAACGGGCGGCGCTCGCGGAGGTGGTGCTCTACGCGAAGAACGGCCTCGACGTGCTCCTCGCGCTCACGCAAGCGCTCCCGGGACTGAGCTTCGACTTCGAGGTACCACTGCGCAGTGACGGTCGCCGCGGTTCGATCGACTGCCTCGGGACGCGCGGGGACCAGCTTCTGGTCCTCGACTTCAAGCGCTCGAAGGGGAGTAACCCGAGCTTCAACAAGTGGCGCGCCGACTTCCCCAAGGTGCAGCTGTGGTTCTACCTCGCCGCGCTCCGCGAACAGGGCCTCATCGGCGAGCGCACGAGCCTTGGCGTCGGATACCTTTTCTTCAAGAACGTGGAGAGTTCCTGGCTGGCGTGCACGCCGGAGCTTGCCGGCGAACTGGCAGCGACGCAGGGGAATCTGGTAAAAGAATGGGACTCGGCCGGCGCGGACCTCGCGCGCTACGTGGCTTTCGAGGCGCAGGCCATCGAGCGCTTGCGCGGCGAACTCCGCTTCGCTCCGCGGCCGCGCGAGCTTTCGGTGTGTGCGTTCTGTGCGCTGCGGCCGCTCTGCCCGAGCGTCGGCAGCTCTGAAGAGGACGCCGAGGTGCTGGCATGAGGGCACCGAACGCAGAACAGCTGCCGGCCATCGAGCACCGGGGCGGCGTCATCCTCAAAGCAGGTGCGGGGTCGGGCAAAACCTTCGTGCTCGTGGAGCATGCCATTTACCTCACGCGGATGTGGCGCCAGGAGTGGGAAGCGAGTACCCGCCTCCACAGCTTCGAAGACACGCTGGCGGCGAAGTTCGCGAGCACCGTGCTCATGACCTTCACGCGCCTCGCCGCAGGCGAAATCCTCGTCCGTCTGAACCAGCGCTTCGACGAGCAGCTGCTCACGGTGCCAGAGGAAGAGAGGCCCTGGTGGCAGGTGGCCCGGGGCCAGCTCGACCGCTTCACCGTCACGACCATCGACGGTTTCTTCTACAAGCTCGTCGGGCGGGGCTTTTTCCCCGAGCTTCCGCCAGACGTCGCCATCATCCCCGAGCGCCAGCGGCGCGAGCACCTCATCGAACTCTTCGACGTGTGGTGGGTCCAGCGGCTCTCCTCGCTATCCGAGAACGACGCCCGTGACAGTGCGATGTACCGCGCCCAGCTCACGGAGTCGCTGTTGATGATCTTCAACAGCCCGGGCCTGCGCGAAGAGTGGATGCGCTTCTCCCCGGACGACGCGGCCCCCGGCGCCCTCGACTGGCTCCTGCGCGAGATCGTCGAGCTCCCGGGCCTGAGCGCGTTCCTGCGCCAGGGAGAGATTCCGCTTCCGCCGCCGAAGGCGAAGCCCAACAAGTGGGCCCTGCTCGCCGCGGAGCTGAACCGGATGGACAAGACCATCGCGAACTGGTCCCAGCTCGAGCGCTGGGCCCAGTTCGCCGAGACAGAAGTCGGGCGGACGCAGAACCGCTCGGTGGACCCCGAGGCCAAGGCCCACATGGAAAACTGGAAGCTCTTCCGCGGCGCCGTCCGGAGCTGGGCCGCGAGCTACCAGGCCTACCGCGAGAACTTCACCGAGCGCATCCGGCCCTGGCTCGTCGCACTGTCGGACCTGGTACGCTTTGTTTCGCAGCACCTCACGCCGAGCGCGGGCCTAACCTACGGCGACCTCGAGTACTACGTTCTCGAGGCCATGAAACGAGAGAGCGTCGTCGAGCGCATCTTCGGCCAGTTCGACTACTTCGTCGTCGACGAGTTCCAGGACACGTCGCGCGTGCAGTACGACATCCTGACGAAGATGGCGCGCCAGCGGCCCGAGCGCTTCTTCTGCGTCGGCGACGCGAAGCAGGCGATCTACGGCTTCCGCGGGGGCGAACTCCAGGTGTTCCGAGACCTCGAAGCGACTCGGGGAATTCGGCCCCTCGAGCTGCGAACGAATTACCGTTCCACGAAACCGGTGGTGCGCTTCAACAACGCGCTCTTCACCTACCTCTTCCCGCTCGGGCCCCAGTGGTGCGGAGAAGACGCGCACGCCGTGGAGATGGGCCCGCAGCTCGCACTCGAAGAGCGCAGCGCGGGTGCCGTGCGCATCCTCTCGGCGCAGCTCCCGGACCTCGCCGCCGAGGCGAGTGCGGATGAAAAAGAGCCGAAGTGGACTCAGGACCAGCTCCGCAAAGTCGAGGCACGGGTCATCGCCCAGGAGATCGCTCGGCTGCTCGCCGAGGGCCACGAGGGACAGATCGCGGTCCTCTACAAAGTGCTCGCGCCGTCGCGGATCCTGATGGAAGAACTCATGGCCCGCGGGATCGGCTTCACCGCGCAGGCGAAGATTCCCTTCGGAGACGATCCGATCGCGGGCGTGCTACTCGCGCTGATCGAGGACGCGCTCGCGAAGAAGGAGAGCCGCTGGAGTCGGTTCATGCTCTCGGGCTACGCCGAGCTGCTGGGTCTTCCGGTGCCCGAGCGCCTGCCCGAGCTCATCGGCCTCTTCCACAAGCAACGGGAGGTCTTCGGGATCAAGACCGCCTTCGGACTCTTCCTCGCGAGCTGGGGAATCTCGAACGCGCTCTACGAGTCGAACCTCAAGGCGATCCAAGAAATCTTCGATCTCTCGCAGGATGATCTCGAGGTCCTCGCCACGAGGCTGCAGCAGGTTGCCAGCGAGAGCTGGTCTGCCGACTTCCGTTTTGGTGCGCAGGCGACGAAGGTCATCCTCCAGTCGGCGCACGGCTCGAAGGGCCTCGAGTACGAGACGGTCTTCGTCGCCGGCATCGCCACGAACGCGAACAGTCGCGCGGGCCAAGCCTGGGCGGGCTCCCTGCCGGGAGCCGTGCTCTGGGTGCGCGATCCGAAGACGCGCACGAAGGAAGCGACGCCGCAGTTCATCTACGAGCAAGAACTCGCCAAGCTCAAAGAGTTCGCCGAGTCCAAGCGCCTCCTCTACGTCGCGTGCACGAGAGCTCAACGGCGACTTTACTTCGTCGACCTCGAGGGCCAGGGTGAGCAGCTCGCGAGGATCAAGAAAGACACCTGGCTCATGGGCCTGCGCGCCTTCCTGGCCGGGGGCGACGCCGCACTCGTCGAGCGAAGGGCGCTTGCGCTGAGCCTCTCGGAGATCGCCGGGGAACAGGGTGCGCTGCCCTTTTTCCACCAGAACAACCTCGGCCTCGGCGCGCAGTCACCTTTCCCGGCACCGGCGCAGGGGATCACCTCCGAGCTCGCGGCGACGAAGCTCAACGCGCTCCTCGAGTGCCCTCGGAAGTTCTACTTCCAGCAGATCCTCAAGCTTCCGGATTCCGACGTGCGCCCGCAGAAACGAGAGGTCACCCCCGACGAGGGAGAGGAGAGGCCCCTGTCGTCGTCGCAGCGGGGAAGTTTCCTCCACGAAGTTCTGGCGCGGGCGACGCAGTCGGCGCACCTCGTGCTTCCGGTGGAGGTGGTGAACCACGGCGACGCCGCAAAACTCACCTGGGCCATCGGCGAAGTGGCCTCCCGGGCGCAGGGCCAGCGGCTCGAAGCGGAGCAGCCGCTCAAGTTTCCTTTCTTCGGATTCATGATCACCGGGATTCCCGACCTAATCATTTGGGGAACACCGCCCGAGATCTGGGACTACAAGACCGGCCGGCGCAGTGAAAGCACCGAGCTCAAGTACTGGCAGCAGCTTTCGCTCTACGCCTATGCCCTGTGGGCGCAGGGACGGGTCTGCCGCTCCCAGAGCATCGTTCTGCGCCTCTGCTACCTCGACGCGCACGACATCCAGAGCCGCGAGGTGCACTGGGACGCCGTGAAAACCGAGTTGTTCAGTTTCTGGTCTCGGCTCGCGGATCTCACACAAGCGGCTCCTGCGCACTGTCCGCTCTGCCCCTACCGAGGCTTCTGTCCTGCTTAGCTTGCGCCCCACCCGTCGCGTGTTATCATGGAGATAGCTAATTCACCTGTTTCTTAGGATGAGGACATGATGAAAGTTTTTGGGATACTGGTCCTGCTGTTGAGTCTCGGTGCCATCGCGAGCGAGAAGTCGGTCTACGACTTCGCCTGGCTCGACAAAGACAAGGAAGTCTACGTCTTGCAGAATCGCAAGTACCGCAAGGACGGCCGGCTCTACGTCGGGGTCTCGGGCCTCACCACACTCTCGGGAGCCTTCGTCGACTCCTTCGGAGGGTCCGCGCGGCTCGGCTACTTCTTCAAAGAAGACTGGGGCTTCGAGTTCCAGTATTCGAAATACACCGGTGACGAGAACGACACCGCCAAGGGCGTCCGCCAGCAAGGTGTCGTGCCTTTCTACCGGAAGTTCGACTCGGTCATGACCGGCCTGGTGTGGTGGTCGCCCTTCTACGCGAAGATCAACACCTTCAATGAGATTTTTTACTTCGACTGGATGCTCGGCCTCGGTGTGTCGCAGATCTCGGCCCTGGATAACCGCAACAAGTTCTCGACGCCGCCGAGCTCGACGCTGACGCGCGAATCGATCATGGGCGCGACCTGGTCCACGGCCATGCGCTTCCACATCAACCAGGCGTGGAGCTTCCGCCTCGACTTCACCGGCACGCACTTCAACGCAGAAAGAAAGTCGGCGGCGAAGAGCGAAAGCCAGCTCTTTTCGAACTACGACTTCGGCGCTGGCATTATCTTTGCTTTCTAAGCACTAGGGGAGAACAGGATGTTCCACCGACTACTCACATTCCTCATCGCGCTCGCTCCCATGGCCGCGACGGCGCGCCTCGCGGATGTACAGAAGACCTGGGAAACCAGCTCGGGGGCACGCTCTTGGCGCAACCTCGTCATCCAGCTCGTCGACGCGGGGTATCCTTTCTCGGCGATCCCCTACATGAAAGACTACCTGGTCCAGAACCGTGCGCCGATCGACGAAGAGCTCGACCGGGCCTTCGAGAAGATGGTTGTGGCGACCGGGATTCGACCCTTCGAGACGCTGCCGGACGCGACGCTGGGCCAGTCGCGCTCGTCGATCGTCCGCTACATCCTGGCAAAAAAATACTTCCGCAAGGGCCAGTACGCGGAAGCGCTCGGCGAAGTTTCGCGAGTGAACGCGAACCATCCGGTGGCACCCTTCGCGACCCACCTGCGGGCGACGATCCACGGCCTGCAGGGTAAGCACGACCTCGCCGCCGGTGACTACCGCGACTGCGTTGATTTCTCCCGCTCTCGCTACAACGCCGAAAGCAACCCGGTGAAGCAGCGCCAGCTCCTCATTAACCGGGACTCCTGCGTGGCAGGCCTCGCCCGCACGGCATTCAATAAGGGTGACTACGCCCGCGCAGATTACCTCTACCTCGATGTGCCCAAGTCCTCCTACGTTTGGCCCGAGATCCTCTTCGAAGAAGCCTGGACCAGCTACTACCTGAAGAACTATAACCGGACCCTCGGGAAGCTCGTGTCCTACAAGGCTCCGGTCTTCGACTTCGTCTTCAACCCCGAGATCGATGTCCTTCGCGCCATGTCCTACCTGCGCCTGTGCCTCTACCAGGACGCCAGTTCCATCGCCGAAGACTTCTACGCGAAGTGGCTGGAGCCCTCGAAGCAGATGCGCGACTTCCTGAACTCGCACCGCCGTGACTACGACTACTTCTTCCGACTCGTCACCACCTTCGAACAAGAGCGAGTCGCCAAGGATTTCCTCATGCAGTCCATGCTCCTGTCCGTCGCCCAGGATCCAGCGTGGCAGGAGATGAAGCAGGCCTACATCGACGCGATCAAAGAGTTCAACACCATCAAGTCGAGCTCGAACTCGCGCTTCGCGCTGACGCTTCTGCGGAACATCAAAGAAGTCGTCGCCAGCTTCCAGACGCTGCTCGGTAGCTACGCGCGGACACAGCTCCACGATAAGTACGGCCAGCTCGCGCGTACTTTCCAGGACATGAGCTTCATCAAGCTCGAGATTCTGGCGCGCAAAAAGCAGTCGCTCTACGAGTCGAAGTCCCTCGGTGGCAAGCGCGGCGACGTGAAGTACCTGCAGCGCAACGACAAGCAGTACTTCTGGGATTTCAACGGTGAGTTCTGGGCCGACGAACTCGGCGACTACGTCTTTGCCCTGGGGTCCGAATGCTAACGCGAAACTTTTTTCATCTCTTGGTCATCTGCGCTCTCGTGTTGCCCGGTCGAAGCTTCAGCGACGAGAAGCGCCGAAGCCGCATCCTGGGGATCATCGAGGAAGAACTCGGCGAGGTGACCCGGCTTTCGAGAGTGGCCGGCAACCGGGATCCGGAGCTGCTCATGCGGGCGGCAGAGCTCAACCTCGAGAAAGCGCGGCTCCAGCGCGAGGCGGAGCACGAGCGCTTCCTCGCCCTGAGTCCCGAGCAGCGCCGAGGCGCGGACCAGGCCCGGGCCTACGCGAGCTCAACTCGAAGCTTCCAGACGGCGAACCAGTACGCGCAGGCCGTCGTGAAGAATTTCCCGAAGTACCGTAACCTCGCGGAGGTCTACTACGTCCTTGCCTACAACGCCCGGGAGCTCAAGCAGTACGACCAGTCGAAGCGCTACTTCGACCTCGCAACCAAGAACGCCCGCGCCGGCACCGGCACATTCTACAAGTCGCAGCTCGCTCTCGCGGACGCGCACTACAACAAGCAAGAGTACTCCAAGGCGATCCCCCTGTATGAGAGTGCGCTGGCGAAGCTGAACGAAGCGTGGTGGACGAAGGACGCCTTCAACCTCGCTTGGTGCTACTACCGGGTCAAGAGCTACGACAAGTCGATCGCGCTGATGAAGCAGATCCACAAGCGCTCCGGAGATCAGAAGTACATCGACATGAAGCACTACGTGGAGCGCGACCTCGGGCTCATTTACGTCGACGCGCGGAAAACCTCCGAGGGCCTGGCGTGGTACCGCGAACAGGGCATCGACTTCTCAGGCCACCTCATCAAGCTCGCGAAGGTCCTCATCCCGCAGGGCAAGTTTACCCAGGCCGAGCAGCTGGCCGAAGAAGCCGAGAAGATGCAGAAGACTCCCGCCGGGAAAGCCGAGGTGCTCCTGCTGCAGCTCGACCTCTACGACAAGTTCGAGAAGGTGCCTCAGCACCTGAAGGCGAGCGCGGGTCTCACGGAAATGGCCGAGCAGAAGCAGCTGAGCGAGGAGCAGCAGAAGCTCCTCGTGTATCAGATTTCGAAGAAGGCCGCCGAGCTGCAGAAGAGCGCCGCCTCCGATACCTACAAGACCGTGCGCGCGACCCGAGAGGCGCGCACCGAGCAGGCCAACAGCTACTTTACCCTGCTGGCGCGGCTGAAGCCTGGCCAGACCGCGGAGCCGCTTTTCTTCAAGGGAGAAACCTCCTACGCCGCGGGCCAATACATCGCCGCGCTCGAGTCCTACCAGGCCGCGTACGTGGCGGCTCAGCGTGAAAACAACGGGAAGATCACTTCCCAGGCCATGGAAGGCATGCTCGCTGCCCTCGGACAAAAAGAGCTCCCGGCGGCGCAGGCCGAGAAGTACTACGTGCCGGTGTACACGGCGTTCTTGAAGGAGGAGCCCACGAGCGCGCGGGCAAAAGTCATCCGCCAGAAGCTCTACAAGATCCACATGGACCGAAAGGACATCCCGGCCGCCGAGGCTGTGCTGCGCGACTACGCGCAGAGGTACCCGGAGGATTTCAAGACCCAGGAAGCGATGCTCGCCGGGGTCATGGAGGACGCGCGTCAGAAGAAGGACTACGACCGGGTGAAGGGCTTCGTGAGCGAGATCAACGCCGGCACCTACAAGGTCTCCGAGAAGTACGCCGACGCTCTTCGGCAGTTCATGACGAAGATCCAGATCGAGGGGGCGCAGAGCTCCTTGGACAAGGGTGACAAGGCCAACGCCCTGAAAGCGTACATCCGCATCTACCACAACCCGGAGAGCACGCCGCGAGCGAAGGCGAACGCCGCCTACAACATCGCGGCACTCTACTACGAGGCGAACGATCTCCCGAAGAGCTACGAGTGGTCGGTGACTGCGCTGAAGGAGATGGACGTGAAAGAAGTCCGCCAGTTCACGACCTCCTTTCTGACGATCTCTACGAACCTCTTCCTGCGCCAGCGCTTCCAGCAGTCGGCGGACCTGAGCCTCCGGGTCGTCGCGAAGCTTTGCGCGGAAGGCGTCGCGGCCAAGAACACGGCCTTCAAGAACTCGGCGTTCCTCTGGCTGGCCGAGAACCAGCTCGCGAAAGCGGAGGAAGTCCTCGGACTCGGCGAACGCTGCGCCATCGACGAGAGCACGCTCAACGAAGTGCGCCTCGAACTCGCCAAAGAGTACGTCAAAGCGAAGCGCTGGGAGTCCTTGCTCGCGGTGCTGCAGCCTGTGCGCCAGAGTAAGTCGCAGGGGCCGCTGGCCATCGTCCATCTCGAGGCACTCCGGCAGTTCTACATCGCGGGAGGAAACTCCGGCGAAGCCCAGAAGCTCGGCCAGGACATCATCGGCCTCTACCGCAGTGCCAAGGCGAAGAACCTCGAAGTGCCGGCCGAAGCCCTCGACCTCATCGCCGCCGGAATCATGCCGAAGCTCGAGGCGAAGCGCGCCCAGCTTAAGGCGACGCCGCTAGAGTTTCCCGAGCAGAAGTTCAACGCGCTCATCAAGCAGAAACTCGCAGTGCTCGATTCGCTCACCGCGGACGTGAACGAGGTGCAATCCACGGGGTCGGGGAGCGGCATCGTCCGGGCCTACAAGATCCTCATCAACGCGTACGAAGACTTCGCCGAGGAGCTCCGCCTCTTCACACCGCCCGAGAAGAGCGAGGACTACCTGACGAGCTTCCGCAAGGCGATGGCAGGTGTGTGGACGCCGATTCTCCAGACCGCCCAGCGCCGGCGCAGCGAGGTCCGGGATCTTTCGCGCAAGAACGAGATCCTCTCGGACGACAACTTTGAACTCTTCGCGGCACAGGGTGATGCTCTCGTCCCGCGTTACAATCGATCTCCGCGGCTGGTGCTGATGGATCGGGGAGGCCAGCGATGAACTTTCACCTCCTCGTGCTCGCGGCCGTGCTCGCGGGGTGCGCCGGCGACCCGGTATCGAAGAAGGCCACTGAGCCGGACGCCGCCGCCGACGTCAGCGTAGCCCCGAAAGATTTTAGTAAGCGCCAGGCGCTCGCCTTCGTGCCGCAGCAGGACTTCTACCCGGCGGCGCCGAAGTCGACGAGCGTCCTCATCAGCGAGTCGCTCGACCGCGCCGACGCAGCCGACGTGAGGTCGCTCACCCAGGGCAAGGACCCGCTAACCGCCATGGTGACGAGCTGCTACCGCCGCGACTTCAGCCAGGGACTCGCGATGGCGGAAAGTCTCTACGACACCCACCAGAAGTTTCCCAGCTACTGGAACCAAGTGGCGACCTGCCACCTCCTCTCGGGCAACGAGCGCAAGGCCCTGCTCTTCTACAACAAGGCCATAGAGGTGTCTCCGAACTACGCGCCGGCGCTGAACAACATCGCTGTGATCTACGGAAACACGGGACAGCCGCAGAAGGCCCTCGTCGCTCTCCGACGTGCGCTCGCGCAGTCGAAGTTCGCGAAGGTACCGCGCTACAATCAGGCGAACCTCTTCCTTCGTTACGGACACGCCGACGCGGCCCTCGGTTTGTTCCAGGCGCTCGCGGCCGAGGCACCGACGGATCTTGAAGTCCGCATCGGCCTTGCCAACGCGCTCGCTCTGACGGCGCGCTGGCCGGAGGCCTTCGACGCCTTTTCGGCGCTGCCGGAACGCTATCGCACCAGACCCGAGGTGGGACTTAACATGGCGCTCGCCGCACACAAGACCGGTAAGCAGGCGCTCGCCCGCAGCCTCGTCGGCGGCGTCCAAGCCGAGCGCGAGTGGATGGACTATAGAGGTGAGCTCGCCAAGCTCACAGGAGAGTGACATGAGACTGCTATTCGTACTGCTCGTGCTGACTTCCGGAGCCGTCTTCGCTCAGACGAAGGCGAAGCAGAAGCGGGAAGTCATCTATGAGTACAAGAAGTTCGAGCGCTTCGACTTCGACGAGATCGGCGTCGAGGGTGAGACCGGTGCCCCCGGAGACCTCTCCGTCGCACCGACCCCGCGAAAGGATTACGGGAACCGGCTTCCGGAGCGCCGGGACTTCAAGCGCGAGATGCGTAAGTCTGCCAGCGGCATTCGCTAGCAAAAGGATTAGTTGTGGATCTACAGAAATCGAACAGCCCCCTCTTCTTCCGGATCAAGGCCCGCGACCCTCGGGTGCGCGTTGACGGGGACGTCGTGAGCCGTGGCCGCCTTCTGGTCGGCCGCGCCGAATCGTGCGACGTGATCATCGACAGCGACTCGATCTCCGCGATCCACGCGGTCATCGAAATCTTCCAGGACTCCGCGAAGATCTACGACATGAACTCCACCAACGGCACCTGGGTGGGCGGGAAAAAAATCGTCGTGGCGGATCTGCGCCCGGGCGACGCCTTCGCACTCGCGGACATCGACCTTTCCTTCATCGCCTACCGGCCCGAAGAGGCGCTGCCACCGGTGCTCGATGCCCTCGAGCCCGCAGCGGGATCGGCGTCTGTGAAGGCCGGACTCCCGCCGCTCCCGACAGAGCCGGCGAGCGTGAACAGGTCGGCACTTCCGAAAGCGGCGCCGGCCATCGCAGCCTCGGAGATGCCCTACGTGGTGTATCCGCTCGCCGCAGATCCGCGCGCCGATCAGAGCGAGTACATCTTCGAAGACGCAGAGACGCTCTATCCGATCTTCCGCTACGACGTCGGCAAGCAAGCCGTGGAAGTCATCATTTTGTTCAAAGACCGTGTCTACGGAGTGGACTACCTCCCGGCGAAAGACGGCACCTACCATCTCGCAGGTCACCGGCCCGAGGCGCAGGACCTCGAGTTCCCCTACCTCGGTAAAACGGAGAAGGTGCCTTTCGTCGACGTGCGCGGCGGGGTCGCGTCGGTGCACAAGCTAACGGGCTACGAAGTGTTTCACCTCAGTGACAAACAAGCGAAGGCGGTGAACCAAGGCGGCGCTCCGATCGAACTTGGTCCCCAGGACTTGGTGCGCTTCACCAAGGGTGACATTCAGATCTTCGTACGAAACGTCGAAGCTCCCCCGAAGGTCGCCGGCGCTCCTCTCTTGCGGCGGGACCCCGTGCTTCGACGATACCTCGTGCTTTTCATTTTTGCGGTGGCCGCCCTTTCGGGCGGCATCCAGCTGGTGAAGTTCGAGGACGAGAAGAAAATCGAGGAAGAAAAGGCTCCCGAGCGCCTCGCCACGATCCTCTATAAACAGAAACTCATGGTGAACACGAATCCGGCGGTTGAGAAGACCGAAGCCGCCAAGCCACAGCCGCAGAAGGCGCCGCCGAAAGAGGTCGTGAAGAAAGAAGAGCCGAAGGTAACGCAGCCGACTCCGAAGCCCGACGTCCAAGACAATCAAAAAACGGGTAAGCCGGATCCCGGCAAACAAACGGCTCCGGAAAAGGTCGTGGTCAAGCAGGGTGACCCGAAGCTAAAGACTCCCGAGCCCGCCGCGGCGAAGTCCGGAGCCCCCGCGAAGACAGCGGTCGCTACGCAGCAGCCTGTGAAGTCGCAGTACGAGGCGAAAACCAATGGTCCCGTCGACGTATACAAGTCCGTCGATTTCTCGAGCAGCGTGAACACGATGCTCGCCAAAGGGGGATCGCTCCAGGGCGTGACGACGAAAGCGGTCGGTGGCTCTGCCAGCGACTTCGGTGCAGGGGTGAGCACTGGCGCCGGCACCGGAACCGAATTGCAAAAGGCAGCTGTCACCTCCGGTGGCGGAAGCCTCGTGGGCGCCACCACCGGAACGATTGGTACGTCGAAGGGAGCCGAAGGACTGTCCGCCAAGCGGGCCATTTACACGGCGGGGATTCCGTCGGAGACGGTCGTCCTCGGGTCGATGGACCCGGACGTCATCCGGCGCATCCTCATGGATAACCTTCCCAAGTTTCGCTACTGCTACCAGTCCGAGCTGGAGAAGAGTGGCGCGGAACTCCAGGGTGTCATCAAACTGAACTTCGTCATCGGTGCATCGGGGAACGTGTCGCAGGCAGGGGTCGATGACTCGTCCTCGTTGCCGGCCCCCGTGAAGAGGTGCGTTGTCGATGTGCTCCGCGGGATCCAGTTTCCGGAGCCGATGGGTGGTGGCACAGTTGAAGTGAAGCAACCCATGAACTTTTATCCAAAGCGCCTCTAGAACTGCCCCCCTTGTGTGGGGTTAGGACTCTCACAAGAAGGCCCCGGATCGGGG
>DAIPJL010000062.1:0-14677 GCA_036770305.1 Bacteriovoracaceae bacterium
CAGCACGCCCGCTCGCTGATCGCGCAACAGTACCCGCACTTTAAGGCCGAGCTGCGTTTCACGGATGTCTTTAGTCCCACCACCATCGAGCGCTACACCTGGCATCTTAAGGGCACGGTCTATGGCAGTACCGACAAGCGCCGCGACGGCACCACGGCGGTGGAGAATCTCTTCATCATCGGCACTGATCAGGGGTTCTTGGGCATCGTCGGTGCCATCCTCTCCGGGATCTCCATGGCCAACCTCCATGGCCTGATGGGCCAGGAGGCGACATGAGCTTCCGGCGCGTACGACTTGCTTCCCAGGGCCACGCCCTGCCTCCCCACTACCTCACCAGCGACGAGATCGAAGGCCAGCTTGCGGCCCTCTACGACCGCCTCAAGCTCCCGGCTGGGCGCCTGGAGCTGATGACCGGCATCAAGCGCCGCGGCTACTGGCCCTTGGGCACCAGGCCCTCGAGCATTGCCATCGCCGCTGCTGAGCATGCGCTGGGAGATTTTAATCGCAGCAGGATCGGTCTTCTGGTTCACGCCTCGGTCTGTCGCGATTTCCTCGAACCGGCCACCGCCAGTGTGGTGCACCGGGCGCTCGGCCTCTCGGCGCAGTGCGAGTTCTTCGACCTCTCCAACGCCTGCCTGGGTGTCGTGACGGCAGCACTGAGAGCTGCGGAGATGATCGAGAGCGGACGCATCGAAGCGGCGCTGATCGTTTCGGGGGAGAACTCCGGGCCCTTGCTTCTCAAGACCATCGAGAAGTTGCAAAACGACGCCAGCATCACACGCCAGAGCATCAAAAGGCACATCGCTTCGCTGACTATCGGCTCGGCCGGTGCCGCCTGGCTGCTCACCAGAGAAGAGCTGGCGCCCCACGCTCCCCGTATCGCGGGTGCGGTCTCCCGCGTGGACAGCTCGGCGGTGGAGCTCTGCCAAGGCTCGGGGTCCTTGGAAGAACTGGTGATGGAGACGGACTCGGAGGAACTCATGAAGCGCGGGGTGCTGCTCGCCAGTCAGACAGTGCAGGACTATCTGCAGAAGTTCAAAAGGCCTCAGCACATTATTCCTCACCAGGTCGGCAGCACCCACCGCGCGGCCTTCCTGGCCGCCCTCGCCATCGCCGACGCGCGGGACTCGGTGAGCTATGAACTCTTTGGTAACACCGGGTCGGCCGCACTGCCGCTGACACTCTCGCTGGCCCAGCGGTCGGGGGAGCTCTCTCACGCTCGTGACCTTCTGCTGGCCGGGATTGGCTCGGGCCTGGTTTCGACGCTTTTTTCCTTGGAGTATGTATGAAGCTTGATCGCGCGCTCTATCCGTGGCGCCAGAATTTTTTGAACCTCCGGGGCCATAACCTTCACTACGTCGATGAAGGCCAGCAGCACGCTAAGACGCTGCTCATGCTGCACGGTAACCCCACGTGGTCGTTCTACTACCGTCATCTCATCAAAAACTTCAGCGCTCACCACCGCTGCGTGGTGCCGGATCACATGGGCATGGGCCTGTCCGATCGCCCCCAGGACTACGCCTACACGCTGGAGAACCACATTCAGAATCTGGTGCAGCTGGTGCGCTTCTTGGATCTCAAGAACATCACTCTCGTGTTGCACGACTGGGGTGGCGCGATCGGCATGGGCCTGGCCACGCGCCATCCGGAACTCATCAAGGCCATCGTGGTCCTGAACACGGCCGCCTTCCCCAGTCCCAATCTGCCCAAGCGCATCGCGCTCTGTAAGCTGCCGCACGTGGGTGAGGCGATCGTGCGTGGCCTCAATGGCTTCGCCTGGCCCGCCACTTTTATGGCGAGCAAAAAAGGTCTAAGTGCCGCCGTCAAGAAGGCCTACCTCGCGCCCTATGATAGTTGGAAGAATCGCATCGCCGTCGCGCGCTTCGTGCAGGACATTCCCATGGACTCGGGCCATCCCACCTGGCAGACCCTGAGGCAAGTTGAGGCGGGCCTTAAGCAGCTGAAGGTGCCGAAGCTCATCATCTGGGGTGGGAAAGATTTCTGCTTCGATCACACCTTCTTCGAGCGCTGGATGGAGATCTACCCGGACGCCGACGCGCACTGGCTGGCGGAGGCCGGCCACTACGTGCTGGAGGATGCGCCGCAGGAGTGCGTGAACTTGATGAGTCACTTCCTCGGACAGCGCGCGTGAACATCGCCGCTCTCATCCAAGAGCGCGCGCGGCTGCATCCCGAGAAGCGCGCCGTGGTCCTCGCGGTCGAGGGAGCGAAAAGCTATCGCTATCCCTTTTATACCTTCGCGCAGTTCGAAGACCGCTCGCAGCGCATGGCCGCGCGCCTGGCGCGTGCGGGGGCGGCACCCGGTGACCGTGTGCTGGTGTTCGTGACGCCCTGTTTGGATTTCTCCGTCATCGTCTTTGCGCTCTTCAAGCTCGGCGCGGTACCGGTGTTGATCGATCCGGGCATGGGGGTCAAGAATCTTCTGCGGGCGGTGAAAGAAGTCAGGCCGCAAGGCCTGGTGGGCGTCGCTCGTGCCCACGTGCTGCGCTTCCTGGCCTTTCCGGCCTTTGCCAGTTTGCGCTGGCGCTTCGGCGTGGGGCCTGGCCCTGCCAAGGATCTCTTGAAGAATCTTGACCGCTGGCCAAGTGACCTCAGCCTCTATCCGGCGCAGGATCAAGACCTGGCCGCCATCCTCTTCACCTCTGGGGGCACGGGGAAGCCTAAAGGCGTCATGACCACCCACGGGATCCTGCGCGCGCAGACGAAGATGCTGCAGGAGATGTTCGAGCTCACCGAGCAGGATGTGGACCTCCCGGGCTTCCCGCTCTTCGCGCTCTTTACTCTGGCGATGGGCATGACCAGTGTGATCCCGGTGATGGATCCGACCAGGCCTGCGCAGTGTGATCCTCAGAAACTGGTGCGCACCTTGATCGACCAGAAGATCACGTTTGCGGCCGGCTCGCCGGCCATCTGGCGTCGCGTGGTGGATTACTGTCTGTCGCAGAAAATAACTCTCCCGCAGCTGCGCCACGTGGTGATGTTCGGTGCACCCGTGCGCCTCGAGCTCCACGAGAAGTGGGCGCAGGTCCTCCCCAACGGAGACACCAGCACTCCCTACGGGGCCACCGAGTGCCTGCCGGTGTGCTGTTCTCAAGGCCGCGTGCTCTGGCAAGACACGCGCGAGCAGAGCTTGGCGGGGCAAGGCATCTGCATCGGGAAGGCGACTCCCGGGAACGAGGTTTTCATCGTCGAAGAAAGTGCCGAGGCCCTGAGCGCTCTTCTTCCACTCGCGGCAAATACTGTTGGAGAGATCTGCGTGCGCGGCCCGACGGTGACGCCGGGGTATTTCGCTGATCTCCATGCGACGGCCCTCGCCAAGATTCAAACTCCTCTGGGTCTGGTCCACCGGATGGGGGATGTGGGCCGCATCGATGCCGAGGGCCGCGTGTGGTTCTATGGCCGCAAGGCCCACGTCGTTCGCGCCCAGGGCGAAGTATTCTATCCGATCCCCTGCGAGGCGGTTTTCAATCAGCACGCAGCGGTCGAGCGCTCCGCCCTGGTGGACCTCGGGGGTGCTCCCGGTGTCGTGCTCGAACTCAGGCCAGGCCAGACGATAAGGCCAGAGCAGCTTTTCGCTGACTGCCGTTCCCTGGCGAAGACCCGGCCACACACGGCCAAGATCGACCGCTTCTTCGTGCGCTCGAGTTTTCCCGTCGACGTCCGGCATAATATTAAAATCGACCGCAAGGCCCTGGGCCTGTGGGCGCGGGAGCAGAAAGCATGAGAATTCTCGTCACCGGCGGCGGTGGTTTCCTCGGAACCTGGATCGTGCGCGAGCTGCTGAAGAACCCGCGCTACCTCGTGACCAATTTCTCGCGGCACTCTTACGCCCACCTCGAGGACATCGGCGTGCCGACGATCCGTGGAGATCTGCGCAAAGTGGCGGACCTTGAGCGCGCCCTCACTCAGGGCTTCGATGCGGTCATCCACACCGCCTCGCTGGTCGGCATGTGGGGAAGGGCGCAGGACTTCGATGAGATCAACGTCGAGGGCACACGCGCACTGCTAGCGGTCGCGCGCGAGCATGGCGTGCGACGCTTCGTCTACACCAGCTCGCCGAGTGTGGTGTTCGGCCGTGGTGGCCACCGCGGCGCGGACGAGACGCTCGCCCATCCCACCGAGCACCTGGGGCACTATCCGCGCACCAAGGCACAGGCCGAGGCCCTGGTGCTGGCGGCCGACGCTGAGGAGTTTCACACCACGGCCCTAAGGCCTCATCTCATCTGGGGCCCGGGGGATCAGAACCTGCTGCCGCGGGTGATCGCCAAGGCCCGCGCGGGGAAGCTCCGTCGCGTCGGCGACGGCAGCAACGAGGTGGACGTGATCTACGTCGAAGAAGCGGCCCGTGCCCACGTGCTGGCGCTCGAGGCGCTGGGCCCTCAGAGCAAGGCGAAGGGCCAGGCCTTCTTCCTGGGCCAAGGGCCCGTGAAGCTGTGGGACTTCATCGAGAGTGTGCTGGCCCAGGTCGATGCACCTGCGCCCGAGGCTTCTGTCAGTGTGGCGATGGCCTATCGCCTGGGGGCCGTCTGCGAGGCGCTGTGGAAGCTCCTCGGCATCATGTCACCGGAGCCACCGCTCACGCGCTTCGTCGCCCTGAACCTCGGTCGGGATCATTACTTCTCTCACGCCAAAGCCCAGGAAATCCTCGGCTGGGTCGCTCAGATCAGCTTGGAAGAGGGACTCCGGCGCACCTTCTCCCAACGCGCCAGCTACCGGCACCTGCTTAGTAAAGAGGCCCTAGCACAAGACGCGGGTCCGGGTAAATCCTAAGGGCATCGGCGCGCTGCGCGGCCGACACGGCCCCGGGCATGTCGCAGACCTCGGGCCTTTGCAGCGAGAGCTGGAAGTGCAGGTGCGGGTTCCAGCCGCCGTTTTCGTGCTTCTCTCCCAGCCACGCGATGACCTCACCCGCCGGGAAGCGCTGGCCTACCACCTTGCCGTCGAGCGAGCGTTTGGCGAGGTGCCCGTGGAGCGCGTAGACCTCGACGTCCTTGAGCACGTGCTTAGTGATCAGAGTGTATCCGTAGTCTCCCTCCGCGGCGTTGTAGGCGAAGAGAAAGACTTCTCCCGCGGCGAAGGCGTAGACCGGCTCTCCCGCGGGAGCAGCGAGGTCGATGCCCATGTGGATGTTGCGCTCGCCCTGGAAGAGCTCGCTGGTGTACATGCCCACGCGCACTTCATCGAATTTCCCGACGCCGTAGCGCGAGAGCATGCTGCGCGCGGGATCGTAGCCCTGGGTGAAGTCGTAGACCTCGTAGTCGGCCGGAAGCCTGATGACGGGGTGAAACTCAAGGCCCTGGACGTCGAGGCGCTTCATTCGCGGTTGAAGCGCTGGACGACGTCCTGGTCGAAGCCGTTGCAGCTCATGCCGGCGTCGACGATCAGGGTCGTGGCGTTGATGCCCGAGGCGCGCGGCGAGAGCAGGTAAGCGACGGCGTCGGCCACTTCCTGGGTCTGCAGCGCTGCCTTCCTCAGCGTGAGCGCTTCGGCGAAGAGGTAGTTGTCGATGTAGTTGGGGATGCCGGCCGACGCCGAGGTCTTGAGCGGGCCTGCGCCCACGGCGTTGACGCGGATGTTCCCGTGCGCCGCCAGCGACTTCGCGAGATAGGGGACGGTGCCGTCGAGCATCGCCTTGATGGGGCCGAGGTAGCCGTAGCTCGTCGCTTTGGTGTTGGAGATGGAGATCGTCACCAGACTCGCTCCCGGGGAGAAGAGCGGCAGGAGCGCGTTGCTCAGCTCGACGAAGGAGAAGCAGGAGATCTGCGCGGCTTCGAAGTAGTCCTCGCGCGACACCTGGTGGAAGGGCACTGGCCCCTGGGAGAAGTTGGCGAAGGCGATCGAGTGCACCAGGCCATCGAGCCGGTCGGCGTGCGGCCGCAGGAGCTCGGGCAGGCGCGCGATGTCACTTTTCTGAGCGACGTCGCACACCAGCGCGGGGGCGCCAGGAAAAAGTTTTTCGACCTGGGCGAGCTGCTCGGGTTTCTGCACCGTGAAGACGCAGCGAGCGCTTTCGTCGATGAGTGTCTTCGCGCTAAAATAGGCGACGCTCTTTTTGTTGGCGACGCCGGCGACGAGGAAGGTTTTACCCTGCAGCTGCAAAAAACTCATGGGCCCTTCCTTAGACGATGGCGGCGGCGAACTCGATGGACATGATGAGTTTGCCGTCGGCCGTGACCTTGCCCTTCATGAAAGCGGCGTTCATGATCAGCTCTACGAAGTCCACCGTGATAGTGAGCGTGTCGCCGGGTTTGGCCATGTTCTTGAACTTCGCGCCCTGGATGCGTGTCACCACCGCTGTTTTCCCCTGCGAAGCTTCTTCGCCCCGGCGGGCCATGAGGTAGGCGCCGCTCTGAAACACGGCCTCGCACATGAGCACGCCGGGCATCACCGGGTTGCCGGGGAAGTGGCCCTTGAACCAGTCTTCTTCACCGGTGAGTTTTTTCTCCGTCACCACCTGAGTCTCACTTTCATCGACCACACCGTCGAGCAGCAGGAAGGGTGGACGCTGGGGGATGTACTTGAGGAGTTTGTCGAGATCGGCCATTAGAGCCCTCCGGCGATGTCGAGGCTTGCGCCCGTGATGTAGCTCGCGTCCTTCGAGGCGAGGAAGAGCACGGCGTGGGCGACTTCCTCGACCTTGCCGAAGCGACGCATGGGCACCGAGGCCTTGTACTCTTTCACTTGTTCTTCTGGGAGATCCGCAATGAGTTCTGTTTCGATGAAGCCCGGGCAGACGTTGTTGACGGTGATATTGCGTTTGGCAACTTCCTTAGCTGTAACGAGAGAAAGCGCGATCTGGCCCGCCTTACTGGCGGCGTAGTTCGCCTGGCCGGGCAGTCCCAGTTTGCCGCCGATGGAGCTCATGTTCACGATGCGGCCGTAGCGGTTTCGCATCATCGCCAGCACCGCGTGCTTGGTCATGAGGTAGGTGCCCTTGAGGTTCGTGTCGATGACCTTGTCCCAGTCTTCTTCGCTGAGCGAGGCGATGATACCGTCGCGGCGGATCCCGGAGTTGTTCACCAAGACTTCGAGGGAGGGGAAGGGGAGCTCATGGAAAAACTTCTCCACGGCCGCTTCGTCGGCGACGTCGAAGCGGGCGATGCGCAGCTTGTCACCGTACTGCGCCTGGCGCGCCTTGAAGGCCTCGGCCGCTTCCGTGTTCCCGGCGTAGGTGGCGATGACCTGGGCGCCTTCTTTCAGGAAGGCCTCGACGATGCCGGCGCCGATGCCGCGCGTGCCGCCGGTGACGACGACGTGCTGCTCAGAAAATTTCATGCGTGCTCCTTGATCAGATAGCTGGCGATTTCGTTGGCCTGGATGACGCCGTAGTTGGCGGCGCCGAGCCAGCCGGACATGATGATGCCCACCGAGCCGGCGTGGAAGAGGCCGGGCAGTTCTTTGTGCAGGTTCATGCTCACCTCGAGGCCCTCGAACTTCGTGCCGAAGGAGGTGCCCTGCGGGTGGAGCGTGTAGCGCTCGACGGTGCGAGGCGTGGCCGCCTCGACGACCTCGAGGTGGTCGCGCAGGTCGGGGAAGTAGGCCTCGAGGCCCTTGAGGGTGTCCTCGATCATGCGGGCCTTCTCGGCCTCGTACTCCTCGGCGGAAAGCGCCGCCCAGTGCTCGTAGCGGCAGTTGGTGGAGGAGACGATCGCCGCGCGCGCGGCCGGGTCCTGGGGCCTGGTGTGCTGCGGGTAGTAGACCGAAAAGGTGCGCGAGGACACCTTCAGATCCAAGAGCCGCTCGGGCTCGTAGCTCGGATGCGTTGAGGTGAAGACCAGATCCCCCATGTCGGGCAGCTCGGTGCCTGCTTTGAATCCCATGTAGACCTGACAGCTCGAGGTGTTCAGCCGCACGGCCTTGGTTTTTTCCACGAGGCCGGCGCTGAAGTGCTCGGGGCCCACCAGTTGTTCGATAGTGCTGCGGATATTCCCGTTGCTCAGAACCGCGCGCGCACGAACGGTTTTGCCTTTCACCTGCACGCCGCTCACGCGCCCGTGCTCGATGTGGATCTTCTCCACCCGCGCCTGCAGCTTGATGTCGACGCCGCTCTTTAAAAGCTCGTCTTTCATCTTGGCGATCAGCGCGTCGGTGCCGCCCTGGAAGGTGTAGACGCCCTTGCTCATGAAGTTGGAGAACACGATCCCGTAGGTGATCGCCGGGTCCTCCAGCGTCGAGCCGTTGGCGTAGGTGATGGGCTCCATCAGAAAGCGCACGACGTCGTTGCGGCCCGGGAAGAACTTCTCGAAGAGCTCGCCGTTGGTCATCTGGTTCTGGTCGTAGAAGTTCATCTGCGCCAGGTGGGCGAAGAAGCCGTCGACGGTCTCGCGGGGGAGCCGGAAGTGCTCGACCAGCTGGCGGGTGAAGTCTTCCTTGGTGAACTCCGTCTTGAGAGAGAACTGCGGGTTGTGGAAGCGCACGTCCTTGAGCTGCACGATGGAATCGGCGATCTCTTTGGACCAGTACTTGCGGCAGGTCTTGATCATTCCCACCGGAAAGCCATGCAGGCTGATGTCGAAGACGTGGCTGCGGCCCTCGCGGTAGAACCAGGTGGCGAAGCCGCCGAGCTTATTGTGCGCCTCGAGCAGCAGCACTTTAAGGCCCTGGCGAGCAAGGACGTTGGCACCGGTCATGCCGGCGAGTCCTGCCCCTACGACCACCACGTCGTAGTCTCGAGTGATGTCTTCATGCACTTTATAAAGCATCTGGTGTTGCCTCGCAGCAAAATGATGAGAATCAGTAGCGAGAGGCTAGTCTAAAGGCTTAAAAAAGTCATGAAATCATTTACAATCTAGCTATGACAAAACTCTTCCAGCAGCTTCGAGATTGGTTCTCTCTTGATACGCGCTCGCTTGCCGTAGCGCGCATGGGCCTGGGCCTGTTCATCTTCATCGACATCCTCTGGCGCATGGGCTCCATCGAGTGGCACTACACCGACATCGGCGCCATGCCGCGGGACATTTTTCTCTCCGTCTTCTCCTATGCCTGGAGCCTCTCCTTCCACCACGCCAACGGCTCCTGGGGCTTCGCCGCTGCCATGCTCGTGCTGCACGCCTTCGCCGCCGTAGCGATGATGATCGGCTACCGCACGCGCCTCAGCACGGCGCTGGTGTGCGTGTTCACCATCTCGCTGCACAATCGTAACTGGTTCGTGAACAACGGCGGCGACGACGTCCTGCGCTCGATCATGTGGCTCGCGGTCTTCTTGCCCTGGGGGGAGATGTGGTCGGTAGACCAGTACCGCCGCGGCGAAGGGGCGCGGCCGGCGCGCTTGGTCTCGGGCACCTGGGTCCTCGCCTGGTTCTTCCAGGTCTTCGCCATCTACTTCGTGAGCTACTTGCTGAAGACCTCTCCCATCTGGCGCTCCGAGTACACGGCGGTGTACTACTCCTCGCACCTCGACGTCTTTGCCACGCCCATTGGCCGCTGGATCCGCGCCTACCCTTCGGTGATGAAGGCCATGACCTTCGGCACCATCGTCCTCGAGTGGCTAGGCCCTCTGGTGCTTTTCTTCGGCTTTATCCTTCCACGGCGCTTTGGCCCGTGGGCCAAGCTCGGCGTGGTCTTCGCCTTCTGGGGTCTGCACCTCGGGATCATCAGCACCATGTTCATCGGCATTTTCCCCTTCTACTGCCTGGCGATGTGGGCGGCCTTCGTCCCGGCGCAGAGCTGGGAGAAGCTCGAGGCCTCGTTGCCGCGAGTGCCGCGCTTCTTCGCGCGGGTCTATGGCCGCATCGCCGGGCCTCCCATCGAAGTCCAGGCAGGCCCCGCCGCCGGAAAGCTTTTGCGCTCGGGCCATCAGCTCGCGGGGCTCTTCATGCTCCTGACCCTCGTCTTCTGGAACCTCTCGACGCTCAAGCCGCCACTGAAGTACGCCTCGACTTTCTGGATCAACGTCGGCCGCTGGATGCACATCTACCAAGAGTGGAACATGTTCGCCCCATTCCCGAAGCAGGAGAACCTGTGGATCGAAATTCCTGCCGAGCTGGAGGACGGATCGACCGTCGAGCTGATCACCGGCGAGGCGGACGTCCTCAGCTCCAAGCAGGATAAGTTCGCCGGCGCCATCCGTGACGAGCACTGGCGCAAGTTCCTCATGAACATGAGTGACAACGACAAGATCGCGAAGCACTACGCCGGCGCCTGGTGCCGGATCTGGAACCGCGCGGAAGAGGCCGGTGGCCGGCGGCCGCGGCTGCGGCGCTTTTCCATCAACGTCTACCACACGGTGATTGGCCTGAACTACCAGCACTCGCCAGTACAGAAGCGCAACCTCTGGAACCACTGGTGCTTCGCCGAAGACCTTAAATAGGTGCCAGCTTACTTTTCCTTAAGCAGCGCTCCACGAAGTGTTGCGCTGCTTAAGGAAAAGTAAGCTGGCACCCTCTTATTTCTCGGTCATGGTGGTGACGTCGAAGTCTGCAGGAACGGGCTCGCTCATCCATTTCTCACACAGTTTGAGCAAGCGCCCGGTGGCCTTGTCTTCCGGGTGCGCTAGCAGAATCCCCTCGAGGAGCCCACGCGCTCCACTAAAATCCTGCGCTAGGAATTTCTCCCAGGCGTGGTTGTAGAACTGCAGCGACTCGGGGTCACGGGCGAGCGGGTGCACACCGTGGATCACTTCGATGATCGTCACCGGAGTGGTCTTCCCTTTCACCTTCACTTTGTCCAATGGCCTGGTGAGGAACTGTCCCTGCGGAAGACGTGCGAAGGTGTACTCGGAGATGAGGATCTGCGCGCCGTAGTACTTGCACAGGCCCTCGAGCCGCGCGCCGAGGTTCATGTTATCGCCCAGGGCGGTGTAGGAGAAAATTTTGTCGGAGCCCATGTTGCCCACGGAGCATTCGCCGGAGTTGAGTCCGATGCCGACCTTGAACTCCGGAAGGCCCCGGGCCTTGAAGTCCTCGTTCACCGCCGGCAGCGCCTCCATCATCTTCACCGCCGCGGTGACCGCATGGAGCGGGTGATCCGGGAGATCGAGCGGCGCACCCCAGAAGGCCACGATGGCGTCGCCGATGTACTTGTCGAGGGTGCCCTTGTTGTCGAAGACGATGTCGGTCATCTTGCCCATGTACTGGTTCAGGGCCCCGGAGAGCTCGGTGGCCGTCAGCTTCTCGGAGATGCTGGTGAAGTCGCGCACGTCGGAGAAGAGGCAGGTGATATCGCGCTTCTCGCCGCCCACCTTGAGCTTGTCCGGGTGGTCGAGCATCTCATTCACGATCGCCGGCGAGACGTAGCGCGCGAAGGTGCCCTTGATCTGCTTCTTCTCCTTGGCCGCGCGCCAGAAGTTGATGAAAGTGCTCCAGGAGTAGGTGGTGAAGAAGCAGAGCAGGCAGTAGAAGAGGCGCAGTTCGTAGCCGCGCGGAAGGAAGAGCCGGCCGTCGAGCAGGATGACCGCCGTGCTGACGAGGCCCAGGGTCCCGAGGTCGAGGAGCGCGTTGCCGTAGCGCTGCGCGATCACGAGGATCAGGAAGCCCAGGAAGGTCATGAGAATGGAAACCTTCAGGCCCTCTTCGGAGCTAGCGAAGGTGTGTCCGTGGAGCAGCATGTGAGTGACGTTGGTGTGGGCGTACATCCCCGCCATCTTCGGGTCGATCGGGGAGTTCCGCAGGTCGTGGGCGCCTTCGGCGATGGAGCCGACCATGATGATCTTGTCTTTGAACTTCTCCAGTAGCTCCGGGTCATGGGCCTTGGCGGTGAGTGCGGTGTGATAGCTCACCAGCTGGTAGTTCTCCTGGCGGGCCGAGTAGCGCACCTTGATCTCGCCGAGTTCGTCCAGTCGGATGTCCTTGTCGCGGAAGTTGATCACCGCCTGGCCCGAGCTGGTGGTGAAGACCTTCGCCTTCTCGCCCGAGAAGGCCTCGGCCGTCGCTAGCCCCATGGACGCGACGTAGACGGATTCGCGCTGGTCGTCGATGAGGTTAGCGATGATGCGGTAGTGGCGGAAGACGCCGTCGAAGTCCTCGCGGTTACCGATGTGTCCCATCAGCGCTTCGGTGGCGGCGAGCTCTTTGATCGGGAAGGTGTAGCGCGACACCCAGAAGGGCTTGGTGGGAACGTTGAGCTGGGCGTTGCCGGACTGCATGTAGGCGAAGTCCGGGGTCGTTTCCATGGCGTCGCCGCCGTTCTCCGCGCTGTACTCCTGCGGGTCGAGCTCGGTGAGCGAGTAGGCCAGCACGACCTCGGTGCCGGCCGCGCGGGCCTCCTTGATGGCCTCGGCGAGGTCTTCGTCCTGCGCCAGGTCCTGGGAGTTCTCCGGAAAGAGGATATCCAGCGCGATGACGCGTGCACCGAAGCCCGTGAGCTGCCGGATGAGTTGGGCGTGGTGCTTGCGCGGGATCGGCCAGGTGCCGATCTTCGAGAGCGAACGGTCGTCGATGGTGACGATGGTGATGTCCGGGTCCGTCCAGCTCGTGTCGAGCTGGGCGGAGACCCGCAGGTCGTAGAACTTGTTCTCGAAGAACTGCGGAAAGGTGACGAGCTTCCCGAGCTGGCCCTGGTCGTTGAGCGTCCGCGAGACCCCCGCAAGGATCATCAGACCGATGCAGGCGAGGAAGATGAGGATCGGGCCGGTGAGGTCTCCCCAGCGGGAAAAAAAATGTGTGATTTTTTTGAGAAATGTCATGGCGGATCCCGTTCAGTTGGCGTTTAACTTATTCTAAGTTAATTTGCCCTCTCTCACCCCCGTTCTTTGGAGAAAATTATGGGCCAGGCCCTGCAGGAAGAGTTCCACCGCCACGTCTGCGACTTACAGGACAAAATCACTCGGCGAATGCGCGCGCTCGACGCCAAGCTGGTGCTCACCGAAGACCTCTGGGAGCGCACCGACCACGCCGGGGCGCCGGGCGGAGGGGGACGCACTCGCGCATTTGCGGGCGAGGTCTTCGAGAATGCCGGAGTCAACACTTCCTGTGTGTTTGGGAAGATCGATCCGCAGTTTGCTCAAAAGCTCCAAGGCGACGGCGACACCATGTGGGCCGCCGGTATCTCGCTCATCATCCACCCGCGCAACCCACGGGTGCCCACGGTGCACGCGAACTTCCGCATGATCCAGCAGGGGAGTAAGATCTGGTTCGGGGGTGGGGCGGACCTCACACCTTTCTATCCCCACGAAGAGGATTTTCGCTACTTCCACCAGGTGTGGAAGAAGGCGGCCGGCGATGACTACGGGTGGATGAAGAAAGAGTGCGACGAGTACTTCGTGAACTTCCACCGCGGTGGCGAAATGCGCGGCATCGGCGGCCTCTTCTTCGACGGGTACAACAGTGGCGATCTGGCGGCCGATTTCAAGAAGGTGCAGCACCTCTCCGAGCACTTCATCGAGAGCTACTTCCCCTTGGTGGAGAAGCGCATGGCCGAGGAGTTCACCGCCGCCGACGAGGACTTCCAGCTCCACCGGCGCGGCCGCTACGTCGAGTTTAATCTGCTTCACGACCGCGGCACTCTCTTCGGCCTGCGCACCAACGGCCGCGTCGATTCGATTCTTATTTCACTGCCGGCGCGCTGCAAGTTCAGCTACCGCTACGCGCCCGCCGCGGGGTCACCTCAGGAGAAGATGCTGAGCTACTACCGCCCCCAAGAGTGGGCCTAGCCTAGTCTTCGACGATGACGGGCACGAGCTTCGTGTCCGTCTTGCTGACGTCGTTGAGGCTGCGCGTGGCGTAGGAGTAGCCGAGGAAGCCGGCGGTCTGGTCGACCAGGACGATCGCCCAGCCGATGAGCTTCAGGCGCGGGTTCTTTTTCTTCAGCGCCTGCTCTTCGAAGTGCTTGAGCGCAGCAAGGTCGATCTGGATCTGCGTGTTGCCGATGATGGCCTCCCACCCCGAGTCGAGGGCGACGCGGGCGTAGTCGGTTTCCCCTTTGATCACGAAGTTCGTCACCGCGGAGTTGCTCAGAGCGATGAAGGCGCAGGTGGCGTAGCGGATCCCTCGGGGCTTGATGGCGAGGCTGGCCGCCGTCATGAGGTAGGCGTTGGTCGTCATGTAGCCGACGTTCTGGATGATGTCCGGGTGCGTGAGCACGTTTTTGGCGAAGACCGTCGGATTCGCATCATAGACCTCCGCGCGGTTAGCGAAGGCCTCGGTGCTCAGCTGGAGCGAGGCCATCAGGCCGATGTACTTCCACTCAGTCGCGGCCCGCCGGATCGCAAGGCCCGAGCGCACCGCGAGCGGGATGAGGCGCCGGTTGAGCATGTTCTTCGCCATGAGAGAGCGCATCTGGCCCGGGAAGCGGCGCTTGAAGGTGGCCGCCGCGAGGGCGTTCACCGGCGCCCCTTTGGCTCGCGTGAAGTAGGTGATCTGTCCGTGGGCGCGATCCTTGATCCCCCGGGCGAGCTTACTGAGAAACTCCTTGCTCCTCTGCGCCACGGTGGACTGGGAAAAGGGTCTGCCGATGAAGGCCACTGCTTTCATCAGCCCTTTGACGATGATGCCGCCGGAGACCCACAGGCCCGCGTCGGCGGCCGCGAGGCCCCAGTACTGGCCGCCCATGGCATCTTCGAAGCGCTTGATGGCCTCGGTGTAGCCGCTGGAGAGGAGGTCGACGGAGTCCATCCACTGCTCGCGCGTGATCTCGGCGTTCCTTTGGGCGCGGTCGATGCGCATGCCGAATTCTTCGAGGTCGATCATCTCGCGCCACAGTTCGCGCTCACTCTCGTAGGC
>DAIPJL010000063.1:0-14641 GCA_036770305.1 Bacteriovoracaceae bacterium
TAGCTCTCTCGCCAAAGAAGAGCATTACGCGGCAGAGATCAAGGCGCTCGTCTACCGAACGTCCCGGGTGCCGAGTTTCTCCTTCCGACTACCGGGCTTTCGCATCCCCGCGGAAGACCGAATCGACGTCACTGAGGACGCCGGCGAGTGCGACCGACCTTAGCGTAGCTCGCCATCGCGTCGATGAACCAGCTGTCCCACCGGTCGACGCTATCCTCCTCCGCGGTAAAGGTAGAGAGGCCTGCGAGGACGAGGTCTCGGGCGAAGATGAAATCGGGAGCGTCCAGCGGGGACTCGAATTCCGCGGCGAAGCGGGGCTCGAGCACCTCGACTCCGTGGTAGCGCGACAAGGGGATCCGCTTCAGAACTTTGCGATCCAGGATTGGCTTGAGCGCAAGGTCGACGGCGCCGCGACTTAAGAAAAAGGTCCTCGTGTAGGTGTCGGATAGGAAGTGCTCCGAGTTGAGCTCGTGGTAAATGCAGTGGCGCAGGTCGAACTTCTGACTAAAGCGTCCCCACCCCATGGTGAGCACGTCGAAGCCGAAGCGTTTGAAGATGACCCGGGTCCAATCGAGGATGATCTCGTCTGACCACTGGCCCCAGAGATTGCTACGGTTATTCGAGAAGAAGACGCGTACCTTGAGCTCGCTGAGCTGTCGCTTCGACGCAAGCTGGCCCAGAAACTTATCAAGATTTTCCTCGAACTCGTCAATGGAGCCGAAGGTCGAGTTCGCGGTGCCGAAGATGCAAAGCTCGGAGGCGGAGCGGAGCCGGTGAGCGTCCGAGGCTTCGTCTAGCGAAACGGTTCGGTAGAGCTTCACGTTTTTTTGCCAGCTCGCCGGAACGAGGTGCTCGAACTTCTCCGGAACGAGGTACGTTTTGTGGGGGTTGCAGTCCGCCGTTAGAAAAAAATAGCTCAATGGGATCAGCCCGTCGCGCAGGGTCACCAGCTCCTGATCGTCCGTTTCAAGGAAGTCGTAGTCATGGTTGCCGAGGAGTACGATGGGATGGTGGATGCCATAGTAGGGTTCGGCGTACGGGTAGAGGTAGCTGTTGTAGTGGTTATCTCCGTTCTGCCGATAGACTTTACGGAGGTAGGCGTTGCGCACGTAGTCCGCCGCCCAGGACGTTTTGAGTGACTCTTTCATATCCGCTCGCTTCCTACATAGTTACTATAAATCTCGTTGTAGAGTGACAGCTCTTTGGGTGAGAAGTAGTGGTTGTACATTTCCTTGCCCTTTTCCCAGACGGTGTAGTCCGAGATGAGCAAGTAGCGGTCTGCGCGGCTGGTGCAGATCTTCGAAGAGACCGGTGCGGGAAAGATGATCTCTCGAAGGATACGACTAAAATTTCGCGCGTCAAATTCGGCGACGAACGCGCGCGCGCGCTGGAGCCTCGCCTCCGGTGCGTCCGAAAGAGCAAGGGCTGCGCCAATCCGGTCCAGGGCCTCTGAGAGGCTGAAACTGTACTCGTGCTTTTCGAAATTCACCGGCACCAGATCACAGCTCCAGCGGCCGTCCTTCGCGGCGAACGAGGAGTACCCACCCCAGTCACTGATGACAGCAGGCGCACCGGCCGCCAGAGCTTCTGCCACTGCCATTCCGTAGTCCTCGTCGTGGTAGAGGCTGAGGCTCACGAAGCCATCGGCTGCTTGATAGAGAGCGTTGAGGTCCTCTCGTCCAAGGCCACCAAGGAACTCGATCGATGCTCGTGCCCCCTCGCTGAGTTCGGCGAGCGTCTCTTGGATTTTCTGAAACTGGTACCCCTCGAAAACTTCGAGGCTCGAGAACTTGCATCCGACATTGTCGTAGTGTCCGGCAATCAGAAGTCGCAGCTTCTTCTCGGGGCTGCGGTCACAGAGCTCCGAAAAGGCTCGTAGCAGAAGATCGACGTTTTTTTGGACGCTGATGCGTCCCGCGTACACGAGAAGCTTTTCCTCATCGGTGGCACGGTACGCTTTTCGTGCCGTCCGTCGCACTCCTTCGTCAAAAACGAATGAGCTCGTCACGGGAAAGTACCCTTGAATGATCGAGGCATGGGACCCGAGGAGGTAGGTGAGCATGCGGGCCTGTGACTTCGACGCAGCCACGAATTTAATACGCCGGAAGTCTTCGAAGCCTTTGAAGAACTCACACCAGTGCTCGAGGTAGTAGGTGAAATCTCCGTACACGTGCACGATGACGTCGCCGAGAGGCATCTGCGGGTCCACCGTGAGCAACAGCTTGAGGATCACCGGCGGGAGCGGCAGGTGGTCGAGAAAGACGAAGTAGTCCGGCTTAAACTTCCGAACGCGGGCGGCGCAATCGCGAATGACCTCGAACTGGTCGACGAAATTTTCATCAAAGCTCTCCGGGAGATCGAGAAGTTCCACCGCGAACTCCTCGCCGAGGAGCCGGTAGGACGCGAGCAGGTTTTCCGCAATGACGTTGCAGCTCACCCATGAGGAGGACTTCTCGGATCGAACCAGAAGAATTTTTTTCATTAACTTAAAATTCTGTCTCGATCCCTAGGAGGGTGTCAAAAGTTTTATGCCTAGGTTCCGTGGGGCGCCGCTAGGGGTCGAGGCGGCGCGAGTAGAAGACGATATTGCTCGATGTCGCGCCTGCTCATCATCTCCTTCCAGATCGACCGAGGAGCACCGCAAACCGTATCGCGCTCGTCCCAGGGGAGCTTGTTGCAGTCACTGTTACAGATCTCAAAAGCCGGACAGGTGTAGCAGATCGGGTTGCGACCGGCGATCTCCTTTCCGATCGCGGTCGCGCGCTTGGCGGCTCCGAAACTTTGCTGGATTGGCCAGTCGATGTGCCCCCAGTGATCCAAGGGTGCAGTATTTGGACATCCGGCGAGGGTCCCGTCGGCATTAATCGTAAGGAGATTTTGCTCGCAGGTGCGGCACCTGTTTCCGACATGCTGCCGGTTCAGGAACGCCTCTGCGATTTCGGTCAGCAGCATGTTGCCAATCTCGAGATCGAGTCGGTACTCGAGCGTCTGCCGGAACATCCGGTGAAGCCACAGATCGAGCGCGTCGTTGGAGGGGCGGATCTGTTGATTCCGGCGCGCGTTGCCATCGTCGGTGATGCGCTCGAAGAGGATGTGCTTAAACCCCAGCGACGCCGCGTAGCGGATAACATCGATGGGTTCCTTCTCCTTGACCAGACCGTCCGTGATGGAAACGATCATCGTCAGGTAGTGGCCTCGCGCAACAAGCTGGCGAACATTGTGCTCCCAGATTTCGACGTGCTTTTGACGCAACGACCTCCGCTGCGAGGGGTCTTGGGCGCTTGAGCCGAAGCGGATGTCATAGTCCCACGAGGTACCGAAGCCGTCGCGGAGGAGGACTTTGTCAAAAAAACTTAACTTCTCTGCGCTGAGCTCGTACACAAGGTTGGTCTGCATTCCGAAGCGAACTTCTGGAAAAATCTCCAGAATGCCTTGGTGCACGCGGTAGAGATCCTCTACTCTCGCAAGCATCGGTTCTCCCCCATGGAACATGATGCGCAGTGAGGACAGTCGCGGATACGTCGCCCGAAGCCGCGCGAAGAAATCGATCACACGGGCCGGTTGAAAAAAGACTTTCGCGCCACGGCTCCCGCTGGTGAAGCAGTGGTCGCAGTTGAGGTTGCACGTTTCCGTGGTCTTAAGGTAAACGCTCAAGTGCTCGGGAACGCTGATCATCGGGTCCCCCGGGGCAGCGTCTCCAGGCCCTTCGCATCGAGCATGTATTCTTCCGTGATCAGGCTCAGCGTGATCGCCATGCGATGGCTCTCCCAGTTAATCAGATCACGTGGAACTCGCCGGAGGATCGCATCGTAGACGGGCCTGTCCTCGCTGTAGCGCTTGAAGTAGGGGTCGTTTCCGTGCATCAGATTGGGATCATCGAGCACCTCGTAGAAGTCCTCGCCGAAGTGCCTCTCGACGAAGTCCGCGGCGGCGACCGCCACCGCCCGCGCGGCGCCGGGGAAGCGGAGGTAGGTCGACCCGTCGGTCAGGTACCCGACGGCGTCCTCGACCATCGTCTGCTCGTCCCAGGTGATGGCAAAGTTCTCGTGAGCGTCCGGGTGGCCGTCGTGCCCTCGCAGCGCATAGAAGGTTAGGCGGCGGTACGAATATTCTTTCACTCGTCCCTCTCCGTTTGGAGCTGCGGGCCTTTGCTGCGGTACCAGTCGAGGAGCCCGCGGAATCCGTTGCAGGACGAATCGAGTGATTTCACCTCCTGCAGGTGCTCGCTCAGGCAGTGACCGAGGTAGTCGCACTGGGAGCAGAACGCATTCGAGGAAACCTTCTGCCGCTCACCCTGGACCCAGGCTTCGTAAAAGGAGAAGTCATCGAACTCTAGAAAATACTCTTTGCCCTGGCCGTCGAACTCGAGCACGGCGAAGCGCGCCTCGGGCGTGATGTAAAGGTGGTCATCGGACCACGAAGAAGATGCGGCCGCCAGCGCTCTTTTGATGTTGGCTTCGTTCACGAACTCGAAGCGGAAGCGAGCCCCTCGCTCGATCCATCGCATGACCCATCGCTCGTAGTCCAAGAACGTCACGGCTTGTGAGTGATAGCGGTTATCCGAAAAGGGCTTGATCTCGACGCTCCGGAGACTCGGCAGCGCGTTCAGCAGGTCGATCATGTGGTCCAGTTCCACGTCGGGCAGATTCACTAACCTTTCACTCGCGAGGATGAGAATGCTAAAATCTCTCCGGATGTCGAGCATCCTCTGGTAGACGAACTCGTGGCGCTCGCGGCCAACGTAGTCCCAGCTAACCGTGAGGTAGATGCCTTCGTCGTCGAGCGCTGAATTCGCCTGGCTGTAGTTGGTGATGACGTTGATTGGACCACGGTAGAAGAACCGCAGCTGCTGAAGGAGATTCCGGAGGACGTGCGGAGGAAGCGCCGCGACTTCCCCGCCGTAGAGGTCGATGTGCTGGATGGTCCGGTGAACAGCGACCTCTTCGAGCTTTTGAAAAAGGCCCTCCGCCGAAATGTGCCGGGGAGAGGAGAGCTGCTCATCTGAGAGATAGCAGAACTTGCAGCGAAAGTTACAAAGGTACGTGGGATTGATGGAGAGCCGGATGTCGTGCATGTCGCCTACCCCACGTACTCGAGTAGCCTCGGGAGATTCGCCTTCATCTCCGCGCAGTGGGCCTCGACGACGTCGTTGCGCTTGAGATCGGTGATCGTCTTCTTGCATCCGTTGCAGATGGCAAAGAGCGGACAGCTTAGACACTCTTCTTTGAGGAAGTGGAGCTCGCTGCGCCCGGCGAGCGGGGTCTGTTTTTCGCCTCGCTCGAGAACTTCCTCTTGGAAGCTAATCGGATAGAGCCGGTCGTCGCCGAAGGCTCCGCAACTGTAGTAGTCCCCTTCCGGCTGGAGGCAGCGAATGGTTTCGTCACAGTCGCGCCGCAGTGGACAGGTGGTAGGAGTGCGCTCCCTCATCTTGAGCAACTGCTTCGCGTTGTATTCCCAGGGAGCAAGGCCCTGGTCGATGATGTCGAGGTAGACGCGGTAGATCTTACCCTTGAGCAAGGACTTCGCCTGGGCCCCCGAGGCGTAGGCGTAGTTGAGCTTGCACTCGACGTCCATTTTCTTTGCTAGCAGGACATTCGCCAGCGCCGTCGCTAGGTTCTCGTCGGTGATGACGGAGATGAAATCGGGCCGGTACCCGACGCGCTCGAGAAAGAGGTTCGAGACGTCCCAGAACACCTCCTCCGTGAAGACCTTGTCCTTCGTGATCCTCCGGGTCGTTCCGTAGTTGAAGGACGTTGCGACGTCCACGAGCGGGTGGCGGAACAAGGGAGTCCATTTCTCCGGAGCTCGGTAGAAAGCCCAGAGGTTTGTCGTCAGGGATAAGACTGTCGACATTCGGCGTTTTTCGACTTCGCCGAGGATGTCGTAGTAGTACTCGGGGCTCATCATCAGCGGATCGCCGCCGTTGACGATGATCGTATTCGTTTCCGGAAAACGGTCGAGGAAAGCGGCGATCTTGTCCACCGGGAGCGTTGCGGACTTGTCGGTCGCGATGTCCGTGGAGCTGCAGAAAGTGCAGTGGAAGTTGCACGCCTCGGTGGGCTTAATGATGAGTTCCACGCTCTATCTCCCCGAAGAATGTCTTAAAGAGGCACTCCGCGGTTTTCTCGCGCTTCGCCCAGTCCGCCTGAACGAAGCACCGGAAGCTGCAGCGCTCGAACCACTGGCAGCTGAGGCACTCGTTCTCCTCGAGGTGGGCCTCGATGATGTTCTCGTTCGACTGGTAGTCGACGGGAGTTCTAAAATCACCCTCTTTGTAGTCGACGTAGCGGCACTTGACCTCCCGGCCGTTCGGGAGGAGCGTGAGCTTGTTGAGCGAGTAGCACGTCATCTTGTTTTGCTCGTTCTCGATGAGTTCCTTCACCGGGCTAATCCGTGGGTAGTGCTTTGCGATGAACCGGTAGACGTCGAGGATCTCGCGGTCAGAGGGCATGAGCGTGGCGGCGCCGGCTTCCGGGACGTAGTAGTCGAAGTAGAGCGGATAGTGCGCGTAGAGATACCGGAAGAAGGCGTCCTCCTCGCGGAGCAACTTTTGGATCGCGGGCCGGGTCAGGACGAATCCGACCGTGAAGATACTGCTCCGGTAGCGTTCGAGATTCTTCCGAAAGACCTCTTCGTTCCAGAGACTATTCTTCCGACCGGCGAAGTCGTAGGACGTCGAAAGATTCGAGACGACGCCCGCGGCGCGGAGTCGATCAAGGAGAGCGCTCACGCGAGGGTGCTTTTGAAAGATGAGGTTCGTCACCCAGTTGAAGGTGCACGTGTGCCCGAGGCTCGCCGCGTGCGCCGCGACCTCCGTCGCGAGGTCGTAGTAGTCGGCGAAGACGGCGTCGGGCAGTTCGTCGTTGAAAAGCTCTCCGCCCATGACGTTCACGATGTGACTCTTCTTCGGGTTCTGGGAAATGAACTCCTTCACCGGAGCAATCTTCGAGCGGATCAAGTCGAACCCCGTGCGGTCATCGTGGTCCTGGCCACAGAAGTGGCAGCGGAGATTACAGAGCTCGAAGAGGTGGAGTTCGACCTCGGAAGAGTCGGGCAGCTTGGAGCGCAGCAGATCCTGGAGGTACGACTTTGTCATGGGGCCTTCGTGAGTCCAAGGTCTTTGATCGAGTTCACGCTCAGCAGGGCCCTCTTTGCTACGAGGCACTCGCGGGTGCCGAAAGTTCTCATCATGTGGAGGATCCCGCGGTCGACGCAGGAGGAAAGGAAGGGGCAATGCTCGCACTCGACGGTCTGGGGTGCGAAGTCGTACTGTTCGAGGAGAAGCCGCTCCTCGAAGGTTTCCACTTCCTCGCGGGTGAACCCGCTCAGGGGGATCTCGAACTCGCTGCGGAACGAGACGAAGCGCTCGTAGAGCAGCGGGGAGTAGTAGATCTTCCCGTTGCGGTAGTTGTACTGACGCTCGATGAGCGAATCCGTGAGCTTACCGAAGCTGAAGCGCAAGTACTGCGACTTTTCGTTTGAGAGGTCCGGGGATGCGATCGCCGTGTCGAAGAGTCGCTTGATGCGCGAACACAGGCTCAGGAACTCCTCGTTCGAGATGTGAGGGTTTCTGCCGAAGGAGAAGTTATAGTCGATGGTCGTCTCGAAGAGGTGCGAGACCCGCCGGTGCATGAAGTCGTAGTCCTGCAGCAGGTGAGAGATCTTCGTTTTATCGTAGTCGTAGACGTTCATGATCCCGAAGGTCCGTACTTCGCGAGTTCCAAGCAGTTCGAGAAACTTCACCTTGTTCCGTTCGATCGTTGCGAGGTAGGCGTCGTCCATGATCTTCGCCGGGTCGACAACGATGTTGATCTCCAGCTCCATGTCGCCGTAGTGCTCACGCAGAACGGCGGCGACCTCCGGAGCATTCTTCATGTCGAGGTAGGTCGTCTGGAGGGAGAGCCGAGTGAACTCCTTGAGGACGCGCTTCGAGTGCGGATCACAGAAGAAATCGCGGAAGTTCTCGGCGCTCAGGAAATCCGTTGGCCCGACGAAGGCGATGAAGGGAACGTAGAGGCTGCTCTGGAGCTGGCCGAGGAGGTGCGCGAACTGCTGCGCCTGCTCTGGCGAAAACGCCGACTGGCCTTTCTTCTCCACGAAGCAGCCGGGGCAGCTGAGTTTACAGCCGTTCAGCACCTCGAAGTTGAAGTTGAGGTAGAAATTGTCTGCTTCTCGAAGCTCTCCCGAGGCGAGGTAGGCATCCATCAGCTAACTCCAGGGAACATTTTCTGAACTTCGGCGTAGCTCCGCTTACCGCTGAGCATCTCGAGGTAGACCAGGAAGAGCGTGTTCTCCGGGCAGTAGAAGTAGTGCAAAAGGTTCTTGCCCTTGAACATCAGCTCCTCGAACTGCGCGCGGTAGTAGCGCAGCTCGACGCCGGCGGGCTTGCTCAGGAAGAGCTCGACGAAAGAGGGAACACTGTAGAGCTGGCACACGTTGCTACCGATCCAGTAGGCGTCATCGACGACGGGGAACTTTTCCTTGAAGCGGAACCGCTCCTCAAGATGCGGGATCGAGGTGAGCATGAAGAGTGGTGTGGCGGCGATGAAGTCGACGTACTTCCGAATGAGCTCAGAGTGTGCCGCTGCGAAGGCTCGGCACTCCTCCGGACTTAGCACCGGAGCGTCCACGATGCCGGCCGTCGAGATCCCACGGCTCTCGAGTAGCACCTGTGCAGCGGTCACCTTGAGCACGGCCGAGGTGCTGATGTTGCGCGACTCGAGGTAGACCTTCAGGAGGTCGAACTTCTCCTCCGTGCTTGCCCCCGTCAAAACGATCTCACCGGGCAGGCCCAGGTTCGACATGTAGGTGAGGAACATGCTCCCCTTGATCTTGCTCTGGGCGTAGTCGACGAGAAAGAAGAGCTCCTTGTTATCGAAGTACTCTTTGATCTGGGACACCCCCAGGGGAACGGTGACTGCTCGGAGGTTCTGCGGTTGCGGGGCACTCTGGTTTTGCATGGTGGGGTCTCAGGTTTTCAGTTCGACCAGGTTGGTCATGGCGAACTTCAGTTTTTCTTTAAAGCGCTCCAGGTGCTCGGCCTGGTAGCGGATGGTCTTCCGTGAGAGGGGGCATTCCTCGCTCTCGTCGAAAAGGCTCGCTTCGCAGTTCCCCCCACAGATATCAAAAAACTCGCAGGACTGGCACTTCGGATTTAGCTCCTGGGCGAGGTGGGTGAGGTGTTGTTCACGGGCCTTTGCTTCGAAGGTTGCCCAGTCTCGGGTAAACTCCTCGAGGTTCGAGAGGGGCCGCACGTAGGTCTCGTCCGGGCAAAGTCCGAGTGTTTCGTTGCAGTTCAGGGTGAAGGTGCGGTGCTGGCAGCAGTTGCACTTGCAGTTGTAGATCTTGTTCTCCATGAGACTCTTCGTGAGAAGGTCGACCTGAGGGAGCGACCATGACACCTCGTGCGTCGCGTAGTACCGGACGACCTTATCGTAGAATGCCGACCAGGCGTCGTTGGACACCTTCAGGTCGAGAGTCTTCTCGTCGAACATCGTCAGGAACTCGAAGTCTAGGGAGCTGACTCCGGAAAACTTCTCCAACAGCTGCTCCACGTTGGCCTCGAGCAGGTGCCGCTGCACGGTGATGGCGACCGCGACCTCGACGCCACCGCGGATGAGCTTCTGAAGGTTGCCAAAGAACAGCTCTTCCCCAAAGCGCTTCGAACCCGTTTCGAAACGGATACCGTAGTCCCAGGAAACGCCCATCTGCCCGGCGTACTCCCGGTGGATGAATTCCACAAAACTTTCGTCGACGTCGTACATCAGATTTGTCTGCGGAATGATGTTGACGGCGGTGTCCCGGAGTTCGCGCCGGACGATGCGGTTCACCTCCGCCAGGTGCTCGCGGGGAGCGAGGAATGTTTCGCCGCCATGGATGTAGACGGTCGCCTTCCGTGGATTCACCCGCTGCTTCAGCGTGGCGAGGAAGTCGGCGACGGCCTCGTGGCGGATCAGCTTGAATGGATCGCGGTTACCGAGAGTGAAGCAGTGGGTGCAGTTGAGGTTGCATCCCTGAACGACACGCAGATAGATGACGTTGAAGTCTTTACTAAAATGATTAATAAAAAATCCTATCGTCGGCCGCGGGACCCGTGGCAGCTCGCGTGGCAGACCTGCTCGAAGCTTAGGACGTTCGAGTGACAGATGAAAAACTTATGGCCTTCGGAAGAGTCGACCTTGGAGATCTTCACACCTGAGCGGAGCTCGAGGATGAATCGGTCGAGCTCCGTGGGCTGGGAGATTTTCTCCCGCACGACCTTCTCATCGAGCTCGAAGCGCGCCGAGATCCGGGTGAGGCCCGTCGGGTTCTCGGCTGACTCCAGAGGCCTCGCGAGACTCTGCTGCACGGAACTTGCGGCGAGTTTTTGCATCATCTCAAAAAAAGCCGTAGCAACTTCGGCGACAGAAATCTCTTCAGCCCCCCCCGACGATCTGCTCTCTTCAATGATGTCTTCAAAGTGCTCGACGACGTCAGAACCTGAACCGTTGGAAGTCATTGGTATCCCTGTTGAAAACGTTACGGACTGAATTCCTAAGATTATAATTTCAAGCAGGAGTTTACGCAACAAGACTACGGGTACTTAGCTCTAGTTCGCGGGCCCAGATCGTATGTGTCGCAGAGACCGCGTTAAGCTTAGTCACGTAATAAAGAGAGGATAGCCGTCCCGCATCTACGATCCACGCTCGCCTAGGTCGAGCTGGCCTCTGGAGCGACCGCCATCCCACTCGCGAGATAGTAGTCGACGGCCTCTGGGCAGCTCCCGGAAAATACGACTTTTCCGCGCTGGAGCACGATCGCACGGTTACACACCTGCTGGACGACCTCGTGGGAGTGGGAAATGAAAATGGCCGCGTGGCTCTCGGCGATGGCTCGCAGGATGCGTTTCGTGATCTTTTCGTTGAAGAAAAAATCTGCTCCGTTGAACACCTCATCGAGGATCAAAATGTCCGCCGGTTTCGCGGAGACCAGCGACAGGAAGAGGCGCGCCTTCATGCCTTTGCTGTAGACCTTGAAGGGCGAGTCGATGAACTCCGCGAGCTCCGAAAAGTCGATCGCCTCGGCGACGAGTTCCGCTCGCTCGCGGGCGCGCAGCCGTGGGAAGAGCAGGTGGCTGATCACCTCCATATTTTCTCGTCCCGAGAGCTCGGGGAAAACCGCCGCCTCGGTGTCGAAGATGGCGCGCACGTCTCCGTTCACCGTGACCTCGCGCCGAGAACCGTACATCCCCGTGATCGCCCGGCAGAGCGTGGTTTTCCCGGAACCATTCGCTCCGAGGATGGCAAGCCGGTCACCGCGCCGGAGCTCGAGGCTCACGCTCGCGAGGGCCTCGAATCTCTGCTCGCGTTTACGGATCAGGCCCAGCGGATTCGTCGCCGCTTCGACGAAGCTGTCTCGGAGGCTCGATGAGTAGCGCTGGAGGTCGAAGGCGATCGAAAGCTCGCGCACGCGCACGAGGACGTCCGAGCTAGATACGGAAGTAGAGCTTTTCACGGTTCCCCCTCCAATAGAAATAGGCCGGAATCGCCACCGCAAGAATCGCGGCGAGTGCCGTCGTCAGCGAGTGCGCGTACGCCGCGAGGTCGAAGTCCCAGATGATGCTCCGGAAAGGCCGGACGATGAGGTAGAGCACGTTGAAGTCCATCAGCGACCGCAGGGGCGCGGGCATGAACTCGATCGGGTAGAAGATCGGCGTCGCGAAGTAGGCAAGGCTCACGAGGAACTGGATCACGTACTGCGTGTCCCGGAAGCGCGTGTGCAGCGTCGCGAGCATCAGGCAGCTCGCGTAGGTGAACAAGAAGAGCATCGCCGACGAGACTGCGAAGCACAGGACGAACCACGGATTGAGGAAGACCGCCGGGGCGAGGAAAGTCAGCAGTATAAGGTACGCGAACAGGAAGTTGATGAAGTTATCGATCACCTGCACCAGCACGAGGCTCTGGGGCTTGATGCTGAACGCGGTGAGGATCTGCCGCTGAGTGACGAAGCAGCTCACCGTCATCGTGATGGTCGAGGTCACGAAGGTCCAGGGTAAGATGCCCGAGAGGAGGAAGAGGAAATACCGCTCGACGTCGATCTTCAGGATGTGCTTGAAGATGCTGGCCTGCACTCCGAAAGTAAGGATCGGATTGAGCGTCACCCAGAGGAAGCCCGCGACCGTTTTCCGGTAACGCGCCTTGATCTGCGCGACGGTGAGCACGCGCAGTAGAGAGATGTCTTGTCTCAGCGCTCCCATCGAAAAGCTCATCAGCCGTTTTGCATGACGTCGTTCATGAACATGTCTTTGCACAGCTGGAAGAACTCCGCCATGGCCGGGAAGTCCTTCAAGAAATCTTTGTCGCGACGCCGGTCGTGTTCGACGATGAACGAGTAAAAGTCTTTACGATCCTTGCGCAGCTTGTGGCCTTCGCGCGGGAGCGAAGCGAACCAGTTGCAGACGCGCTCCATCTTCGCGATCTCGTGCTCGGTGAAGAGCCAGTCCTGGTAGAGCGTGTCCACCGACCGGTCCTTCAGGAAAGCGAGGCTCCGGTTCATGTGCTCGCCGAAGTTCTCAGTTAGCACAGCGATGCTCAGGAAGTCCGGGTGCCGCAGGTACGGAATGTCGAGGATCACACGGGGCTCGCCGACCGAGTTCTTGTACTCTCGCTTGAGCTGCGCGATGTCCTCGAGAAAGAGGTCGAAGGTCGTAACCGAAAGTGCGTTGTAGGTGCACATCACCACGAGCTTCGTGTCCCGCGGCAGGGTCTCGAGGAACTTGCGCGCGTTCGCCATGAACTTCTGGTAGCTCAGGCCATTACGGATGTACTCGGCCTGCGCACCGTGAGTGTCGAGGGAAGTGAAGAAGTCGAAGTGATTGATCTGTCGGTCTTCGAGGATCGACTTCATCGCTCCGAGGAACTGGTCGTACTGCGCGTCCGGGATCCCGAGGTTGGAGTTCACGGCGAAGTTCAGCTGCGGCTGTGGGTTTTCCTTGATGTAGTCGAGGAAGCGGAAGGTGTTCGGGTTGAGCAGCGGCTCCCCGCCGGTGATCCGGAAGTACTTCAGCGTCTCGACTAGATCCGGCCACCAATCCCAGAACGCGTCGACGTAGGGGTTCGGCTTATCCTTCGGGATCGGCAGCTGGCCCATCCGCGCGAGGTTCTCGAGCGACAGGCTCGGGAGCTCCTTGTAGTGGCCAAACTTCTGGTACTCCCCCATGATCGAGCTAGAGATGTGCGGCATACAGTAGATGCACTTGAAGTTGCAGCTGTGCCCGAAGCTCACCTCGACGTAGCGGGGCTGGAAGTTGTAGTCCCAGGGCTTCGAGGTCGCCTCCTCGAAGTTCGGCATCGCCCAGTCCTCCGCCGACTTCATCACTCGGTCGCTGATGTTGGACTCGTTCGAGTCCTCGATCTTCCAGCAGTAGTCGCACTCGCTGGGCCGTTCGCCCTTGAGCATCTTGTAGCGCTGGTACTTCTTCCAGACCGTGTTGTGAAGCGCGGTGGGGTTCTCGTCGAGGTCGCGGAAGTCGACGGTGTGCGTGAAGGGGTGATGGCAGCTGTGGGTCTGACCATTCTGAAGATGGATGGTGACCTGGTACCACTTCGCCAGACAAAAACTCGGAGATACCTTGTTGAGCTTGTCTCTAATTTTGAGCTGTTCTTCTGTCGCCATACGCTTCTCCGAAATCTTGCGAACACGGGATCACCGCACTAGTCTCTTCTCGGCCGCTCTGAGCTCGTCGAAGAGATACTGAGCGGCTCTCTCTGGGTCATGACCTATATAGAAGTTAGCAGTCTCCGTCCGTGAAGCGAAGGAATTAAAGCTAGCGATCCTGTCGAGAAAGATCTGCGACTTGCGCAGAAAATCTCTAGGTCCAAACTCCCAGAAGAGCTCAAGGAAAATGGGTGTTCCCACGCCGATGATTCCATGGATGAAATAGTCGTGAAATAGAGAGGGCCAGGGCACCGAAAATAAAGCATTTTCTTCTCCGGCATGACGGACGCCTCGGGCGAAGATAGTGCGCTTAACATGACGATCCGGGTGGGCAATTCGGTGTTGAAAATCACACACTGCAACATACTTTTTCCACGGGTGTGAGTAGCGTCGGAACTCCTGGGGCGTAGCATTGTTAAAGGTTTTTCCAAGCAACGCGACCTGGTCATCACAGACCGAAAGTTTCAAAGGCATGCTGTGGACCCGGCCCTGTGCATCGATCAGGGGGGTGTCATCGGAAATCACGGACACCTCGGGATGCCTGAGGAGGTGCAAGAGCAAGGTGCTCTTACCGCCACCCGACGGAAGCATGCACACGAAGTCGGTATCGAAGGCATGCACCGCCATCGCGTGCACTCGGTGAAGGCCTCGTCGGTCGAGCAGTTTTCCGGCGCGGGAGAGCACGCTCAGGTAGCAAATCTCCCGGACGCGATCGAGGTCCTCCCCCGTGATGACCACGCTTTCGTGACGGAAGTCGACCCACAGAGAAACGGAGTCGAAGAAAAAGAGCTCGCGCGTTCCACAAGTGTCGACGCCGGAAGAGTTCCTCGTCCTGACGCGACGGCCGAGGAAGGATCGCTGCGCAGGCCGGGCGGCTCCTCGGCGGACCTCCAGGCGCACGTCCACGCCCCCGGTCGACGGCACGCGGAAGTAGTGAAAGTCTTCT
>DAIPJL010000278.1:0-2039 GCA_036770305.1 Bacteriovoracaceae bacterium
CAAGACCGACGACTACTGCCTGCGCCTGGAAGCTTCCATGTTCGCCTACGAGGGCCTCTCGGGCCAGGTCGCCGCGGTGTCGCGGGACTTCGGTAACTCCGCCAACAACCTCTCCGAGCGCAACGCCCAGTTCATCTACGGCTTCCGCGGCTACAACCTGAGCGGCGAGTACGTGCAGCACTTCGGCAAGGACTGGCTCGTGTCGCTGGAGGGCCAGTACCTCTTCAACGACCGGGCGCCCGACGGCCGCAACACCGGGACCCTCGGGCTCCTCGGCATCGGCCGCGACTCGCTGGTCGTGAAGGTCGGCCATTTCCGCAACGAATCGGACACCTCGCCGGCCTTCTACAACGCGCGGATGTACGGCCACAACAACATGCAGGGCTCGATCGTGAGCCTGCAGGGCGGGACCTTCGAGAGTGAGTACTTCTACCGCCTCAGTTTCATCGACGCAAAACTCATCGACACGAATCCCCTTCAGGCAGACATGAAGATAATCAATTTCCTCATTGTGAGAAATTATGAACTCTAAAACACACCGCTCTCTCCTCCCCCTCACTCTCCTCGCGCTCCTCGCGGCCTGCTCCAACGGCGTCGAGGACAAGAGTAGCAACGCCAGCAACTCGAGCTTCGAACTCGGGCAGGTGGAGCTGGTGAGCGCCGAAGTGCGCGCCTCCCACGCCGACTGGCCCGACCTCAAGGACCGCGCGCTCGTGAGCCTGCGCACCTGCCTGACCGACGTGGCCTACCTCGAGAAGATCGCCGGCGAGCGCTTCGCCATCAACACTCCCTCGGTGAAGACCACGCGGGTGACAAACGCTCAGGGGTGCCTCAACTGGACCGAGACCGTCGAGTTCAACTACCTCGAAGACGAGAAGTTCATCCGCGTCGGCGGTGCCATCAAGGCCACCGGCAACTTCCGTGGCCACCGCGAGTTCCAGCTCGCCGTCAACCCCTGGCGCGAGCAGGCCGTGGACCTCGCCTTCGGCCGCGTCCAGTCCACCGCGAGCGCGCTCTCGGCCGAGCAGCTCGAGGCCGGCAACCGCATCGCCGTCACCAACGCGTCGCTGGGCATCGTCTCCCACCGCTTCCACCGCGACCAGACCGAGCTCACGCTCGAGGTGATCACCTCGCCGATGCTCGTGCGCCGCAACCTCACCGGCGCCCTCGTGCGCGAGGTGTTCAACGGCGGGATCTTCGACATCTCCTACTACCTCATCACCAAGAACGTCTCGACGAACCAGCGCAACGTCATCAGCCAGGTGGACCTGCGCGAGAAGGTCGGCGAGAAGGGCCTCATCAAGTCCCGCGTGAACTTCGTGATCCACGAGGGCATCGACCCGAAAGACGTCATCGAAGTGGCCATCAAGATCAGCGCCCACAACGCGCCCGTCGACCTCGGTTCCACCGAGGGCCTCATGCCGATCCGCCAGCTCGAGGGCACCACCTCCAGCGACCTCCTCGAGATCCCCGAGAGCATCGCCCACATCCTCAACCGCCCCAAGCCGATGTTCGAGCGCAAGCCCTCGCCGGACGACTTCGGCTTCATCATCGACTCGGTCACCATCGCGGCCGGCGCCGAGGGCGGCGATAACTTCTCCGGGAACTCGGATCGCCGCGTGGTGGACGCGAACTTCAACGTCTGCTTCGTCGACTCGCTGATCAAAGACTCGATCCGCAACTACCCCTTCCAGATCAAACTGCGCGACGAAGACGGCTCGATGCTCCTCGACCGCACCGTGACCACCGAGATCCGCTCGGGCTGCGCGGTATTCCGCGCTTCGCTCCCCTACCGCCGCTTCGATGCCCAGCGCTGGCGCAAGTACACCCTGGTCGTCGAAAGCACCCGCGAGCCCTTCCAGGGCATCACGAAGACCCGCGTGGTCAACATCAACCCGTGGATCCGCACCGGTGACTTCGGCATCGACTCCGTGGTGGGAACCCCGCCGAGCGTGAGCACGGCCAACAACCCGCGCATCTTCATCCCCGGCATCAGCTACAACTTCCTCGGCAACGTCCAGACCGGCGTGCGCGTGAAC
>DAIPJL010000279.1:0-2036 GCA_036770305.1 Bacteriovoracaceae bacterium
CTCCTGGTGCGAGTCTCCCATCAGGGCCGTCAGCTGGTCGTGGACGATCTTCACGAACTGCTCGCCGGGGCGCACCCCCTTGAGGACTTTTTCTCCGAGGGCCTCCGTCTTCACCTTTTCGATGAAGTCTTTGACCACTTTGAAGTTCACGTCGGCCTCGAGGAGCGCCGTGCGCACGGTCTTCAGCGTCTCTTCGATGTTGGCCTCGGAGATCTTGGACTGGCCACGCAGCGACTTGAGGGCATCGGAGAATTTCTCGTTCAAAGTATCGAGCATAAGAATCTATCCTTCGTTCAAAGCCAGGAGCGCAGTGTAGCACTCCTCCGGTGAAGAGACGAGTCGGTGAGCGCCAAAATCCAGCAGGGCCTCGGCGTCCGCGTCACGGTTCCACTGCACTCCCAGGGCCTTCGCCCCGAAGAGCTGGGCGCCGCGCATGTCGGCCCAGCTATCGCCGATCACCACCACGTTCTCCGGCAGCGCCCCTTGGCAGAGGGTCTCCAGTGCTTGGCAGTGAGGCTTCGGCGGCGCTTCTTGGGCGCAGCTCATGGCCTCGAAATAGCGCAGGAGTTGGTTGTTGAGTAAAAAACGCTCGGTGGAGGCCCGGTCGCGGCCAGTCCAAATACTCAGATGAACTCCCAGCTCCTGTAGCCGCTGCAAAAGAAGTGCGACGCCGGCGTAGGCCTTACCCTGGGCCCGTGGGTCCAGCAGAGTTCCATCGCAATCAAAGACAACGTGTGAGAGTTTCATGGCCTACCTTGACGGTGAGCAGAAAATTCTCTACCTCTGCATGCAGAAGTTCAACCCCCTCCCCTTGGCACAACATGTCATCAGGCCCTACACCATTCTCCCCCCAGCTCGAAGAGAAGATGGCCTCCTTCCGCCGCCACATGCGCCCGGTCCAGCTGGGGCAGGTGAAGTTCAAATCTCCCCTCCTGCTCGCCCCCATGGCCGGCATCTGCAACATCCCCTTTCGCCTCCTCATGGAGGAGCTAGGGGCCGGTGGCACGGTCTCCGAACTGGTGTCCTGCCACGGCATCAACCACGGCAACCGCCGCACCCTCGACATGCTCAAGATCCACCCGCGCGAAGAGGTGGTGGGCCTGCAGCTCTTCGGCGAAGACGAAGAGGCCATGAGTCGCGCGGCGGAAGTCGCCGAGGGCTTTGGCCCCGGCTGGCTGGACATCAACATGGGCTGCCCGGTGAACAAGGTGGTCTCCAAGGGCGGCGGCTCCGCGCTGATGAAGGAGATGCAGAAGCTCGCGCCGCTCTTCGAGCAGACGCGCGCGCGCATGAAGAAGCCCCTCTCCATCAAGATCCGCACCGGCTGGGACAGCGAGTCCCGCAACGCCCAGGAGGTGATGAAGATCGCCCGCGAGTCGGGCATCGAGTGGGTCGCCATCCACGGCCGCACGCGCACCCAGCAGTACACCGGCCTTGCCGACTGGGAGTTCATCGAAAAGCTGGCGCAGGAAAAGATCCTGCCGCTGATCGGCAACGGTGACCTGCACCACCCGCTCTTGGTCGCGAACCGCCTGGAGAAAACCGGCTGTGACGCTCTCATGATCGCCCGCGGAGCGCTACGCAATCCCTTCATCTTCCTCGAGTCGCTGGACCCCGAGTACGCTCGGCGCAAGAAGTCCCTCTTCCTCGGCCGCGACTACTGGGAAGTCATCCAGCGCCTGTGGTACTACGTCGGCGAGACCTTCGGCGACGAGCGCATGCTCTTGGTCCAAGCCCGCAAGCTCATCGTGTGGTTTGCCGCCGGCTTCCCCAACGCCGCCGCCTTCCGCTCGAAGATCTTCGCCACTCAAAACGCCCAGGATACCTACAAGCTTACCGAGGACTATTTCCTCTCGCTGGGCGACTCGCAGAAGAGCATCAACTACGAAGAGGCCTTCATGAGTTCGGGCCACGGCTGAGAAGCTGTTGACCTTCATGTCCCCTCACAAATCTATGGCAGAGGTCCTGATGGCAATAAAACTTCTCGGACCTCCAATCATGCTAAAATATCTGATTCGGCTTTAAGTACTCAAAAC
>DAIPJL010000064.1:0-14420 GCA_036770305.1 Bacteriovoracaceae bacterium
ACCTTGAGATACACCTGGCCGGTGGTGAAGTTGTTGGTGCGCGAGAGCGTCAGCGTGGTGAAGCGCTCGTAGTGGCCGAGGTCGAGGTCGGTCTCGGCGCCGTCGTCGGTGACGAAGACCTCGCCGTGCTGGGTCGGGCTCATGGTCCCGGGGTCGACGTTGATGTAGGGGTCCATCTTGAGCATGTTCACGCGGAAGCCACGGCGCTCGATGAGAGCCGCGATGCTCGCCGCCGCTAGACCCTTCCCGAGGGAGCTCGTCACCCCACCGGTGATGAAGATGTATTTCTTTGTCGCCTTACTCACCTAACGCCTCCTCGGCCTTCGCCACATCTTCCGGGGTATCAACGCCCACTAGTCTTTCGGTCATGCTCACGGCCCCGAAACTCATCCCGGCTTCTAGGGCCCGCAGCTGCTCTAGTTTTTCAAAACTCTCGATGGTCGACTCGGGGAGCCTGACGAATGTGTCCAGCGCCTCACTTCGGTAGCAGTACACGCCGATGTGCTGAAACCACGGAGCACTGCCGCCGTCGCGCTCGAAGGGCACACTGGCGCGCGAGAAGTAGAGCACGCGGCCGCCCGTTCCCATGACGGCCTTGACCACATTGGGGTTATTCCAGTCTGCCTCGCTACGCATTCGCGCCCGGACCAGCGTGGTAACGTCAAAGGGGTGCTGCGCGTGGAACTCGACCAGACGTCGAATCGACGCGCCCTTCAGCAGCGGCTCATCTCCTTGGACGTTCACGAAAAACCGATACCCGCCGGGGGCCAGCTTTCGTTGCGCAGCCAGAGCGATACGCTCGGTGCCGGAAGGAACGTCGTCGTCCACTCGAATGACTTCGCCGCCAAAGCCACGCACACAATCTTCAATGCGCTGGTCGTCGGTGACGACGTAGACCGGGAAGCCGCTTGCGAGCGCGTGCTGCCAGACCCACTGGATCATCGGCTTGCCCTTTAAGGGGACCAAAGGTTTTCCCGGAAAACGAGTGGATTTAAAGCGAGCTGGGATGAGCACGGCCGCTAGGTGCATAGAACCTCAGGAGGGTGACAGCCCATCATAGGCCAAAGGGGGTTCAGGCGACAACCTTTTCCCGGTTGCTCAATTGTGGACTCCCTACGTTATAATAGACTCATGAAAGCCCTCTGGACCGTCGGAATATTGACTCTTTGCTGCTCACAGCTGCGGGCGCAATCCACCGAGCTAACGCGTGACATCCTCACGGATCCAGCGCTTTCCTCCCGGTGCCGCGATCTCCTCCAGGAGCGCGGGGATAAGGTGAAAGTCCGCCAGCGGCTCACGGGCCTCTTGGAAAGAAATCAAAAACTGATTAAAGGTTTACCGGAAGAGCGAGAACTGATGCGCAAAAAGCTCGAGGCCAACCACATCACCATCCGCAACGAACTCTATTTGGCCGAGCTGCAGGTCCAGTCGCTCGAAGAGAGCGTCATCCGTTCCGGCTGTCCCGGGATCAATCTCTAGCACTTCCCCTTTTACTTTCTAAAACTTCCCTTGCTAGACTCTTTGCACACACGTCCCTTCAAGGGAGAGACATGCAACGAATTTGGCCGAGCCTCGTGCTCTTCGCCAGTCTGTCTGCGAGTCAAGCTTCGCTGGCCCAGGATGAGCTCAGCGGTCTTGACCTGCCGGCTGCTGAAACAGACCTCGCCCCCTCGCCGAGCACCTCGTTCCGTGGTCGATTGAATCGCGCTCCCGAAGCCAACACCGACGCCGGGCGAGTCATCGAACTGCGCTCCGCGATCGAAGAAGCCCTAAGGCGCAATCCCTTCGAGCAAATTCGAACGAACACGAATGCGCGCATCGACCTCGACAAGAGCGACCTCCTCGAGAGCTTTTGGTTGCCGAACGTGAGCCTCGACCTCAACGCCTCGAACCAGCGCTACGATCGCATCTACTCGTCCCAGGGTCAGCCCGATGGCCTGAGCTCGCAGGTCTCTCCCACCGGGAGCTTCGGCATCACGATTAAAGACTACACGCTCTTCAACTGGGGCCGTGACTACCTGAACTACCTCAACTCGCGCTACACCCTCAAGCGAGAAGAACAGCGCCTCACAGAAGAACGCCGGCGGCTGCGCTTCGCCGTCATCGCCCAGTACTTTTCCGTCGTCCGCGCCAAAGAACTCGTGCGCATCTACCGCGAGCAGCTGCGCCAGGCTTCCTTCATCCACCGCGTCGCCCGGGAGAAGCTCCAGCTGCGGAAGATCCCGGCGATGGAGTACTACCAGACGCGCTCGGAGTTCCTGCGCGCCCAGACCGAGTACCAGCAGAGCCTCTTCGACGTCGCTCACGAGGAGGAGCGTCTTGCGAACCTCCTCGGGGACGACTACCGGCCTAGCTACCGCATCACGGAACGCCTCAAGTTCACCACTCTCGGGACCACCACGGAAGAGGCGGTCAAGCAGGCCTACGACACCTCGCCGGCGTACCGCGAGACGAAGCTGGCCTACGACAACGCCAACCGCGACTACGAGCGAGTCCTCAAGGAGAACCTTCCTCTTCCGAAGTTCACCATGGGCCTCGGGAGCTACCAGCAGCAGTTTGCTCCGGCCGGCAACGGCTGGCTTCGTGAAACCAACACGGGCCGTAACGTCGAAGTGGTAGCGGCCGTGAACATGAGCTGGAACCTCATCGGCGAGGGCGGCCTCTTCAACTCGCGAGAGAACAAGCGGGCCTACCTCGGAAAGCGCGTGGCCGAGATCCGCTTCTTTAACACCAAACGCGAGCTCGACGTGCGCATCCGCACGCTCCTGCGCAGCGTGAAGTTCCTCGAGCAGAAGGTGACCATCGCGGACTACCAGGACAAGAACGCGCGGACGAACTACGATTCGACGCTCGACAACTACACCGCCGGAAGGACGAGCTTCCCACAGATCAAGCTGGCCCTCGACAACCGCGTGCTTTCGGAGATCAATAGCGAGAACGTTCGCTACGACCACCTGCTGCGCAAGCTCGAGCTCGCCGACGTGATGGGCGTCGACGACCTCCCCGGTGACAACTTCGAAGCCCTGGCGGTGAGACAATGAAGGCGCTCGTGATTAGTCTTTTCATCTTCGGTGCACTCCCGAGCTTCGCGGCCTACGAGAACCCGGAGGAGGCGTTCGAGCTGAACGACGACGAGAAGGATCCCTCCGGAGAAGACATCCAGCTCCGGCGCAAAGAGAAGTACCAGTGGGACGAGAGTCTCGTCTATCAGCTGAACTCGGACCTCGGCATCCGCGACCAGCGCCGCTACACCGGGCTCGACCGCAACCGCCTTTCGATTGGCCTCCACGTCAACGGCCAGTACGAGTACCCCCAGGACCTTCTCGGCGTCGAAGTGACCTGGCTGCGGCGGCTCGATAACTGGAGCAAGCTCTGGGTCGGCGGTACCTTCCGTCACCACAAAACGCAGTGGGAGGTGATCACTCAGAATCGCTCCACCGGCGCCGAGGCGGCCCTCCGCCGCCCCTCGGACGTGAAGCAGGACATCACCAGCGTGGGCCTCGGTGCAGGGTACCGCTTCAAGCTATTTCTTGATTTCCTGAGAACCCAGGACGTCTTCGAACAGGTCCAGGCCTACGCCACGTATAATATTCTCAATGAGACCTTCAGCGGCAGCCGGTACCAGGGACCCGGTTTGACGGCCGAGTATTCTCTGCATAAAAGAACTCGTACGAGCTTCTTCTACGGTGGCAAGTTCGGCTACAACCTCGCCTGGGTAGAGTTCGACGATGAACGCGACCTCTCCCTCGGCTGGTACACCTTCGCTCTCGAAACGGGGTTCCACTTCTAATGATTGAGCGCTACGAACAAAAAGACATGACGGCCATCTGGAGCGACGAGCGTCGCTTCCGGCATTTTCTTTCTGTTGAACTCGCTCTCTTAGAGGCGCTCGAAGAGGCCAAAATCGCTCCACCCGGCTGCGCTTCAAAAATTGCCCAGAAAGCCGTCATCAATCCTCAACGAATTGCTGAGATTGAAGCCACCACCCACCACGACATCATCGCCTTCTGCACCAGCATCACCGAACAAGTTGACCCCGCGGTCTCTAAGTGGTTCCACTTCGGGTGCACCTCCTCGGACATCATCGACACCGCCCTTTCGCTCCAGCTGCGCGACGCCATCGAGCTGATTCTCCCTGAGTTCCGCAGGGCCACCCGCACCCTCTGGGACAAAGCCGTGCAGCACAAGAAGCTTCTGACCATCGGCCGCTCCCACGGCATGTTCGCCGAACCCATGAGTTTTGGTCAAAAGTTCCTAGCCGCCTACGCCGAGTTTTCTCGCCGCTTGCGCGAGCTCGAAGACTTCGCCCGCACGGAGCTCACGGGACAATTGTCGGGCGCTGTCGGTAACTACACCGTTCTAAGTCCGGAACTGGAGAGAGCTGCGCTCGCCAAACTCGGCCTCAAAGCGGAGCCCGTCTCGACACAGGTGATCCCGCGCGATCGCCTGGCCAAGTTCGTTTCCCTCGCCGCGCTCTACGCCAGTGCGCTGGAGCGCTTCGAGGTGGAGATCCGGCACCTGCACCGTTCGGATGTGGGCGAGGTCGTCGAAGGGTTCTTGCCGGGCCAGAAGGGCTCCTCGACCATGCCTCACAAAAAGAACCCGATCGCCGCCGAGAACCTCTCCGGCATCGCGCGCCTGATGCGTGGGTACCTCTCCGTGGCCCACGAGAACGTCGCCCTCTGGCACGAACGCGACATCTCCCACTCCAGCGCCGAGCGTCTCTACCTCCCCGACCTCTGCGGCCTGTGGCTCTACTCCCTTCGCCGACTGTCTCGCCAGCTCTCTTTGCTCCACATCGACGAAGCGAAAGTCGAAGGCCGCGCGCGGGCGGCGTTTCAATCACTCTCGAGCTTCTACCTCCACGCCCTTCTCCCCAGCTGGGGCGACACCCGCGAGGCGCTCTACGCTTTGATCCAAGAGGCTTCCTTCCGGGCGCGCGACGAGCACGAGTTCCACGCCCTGCTCGCGGAGCGCGTGGGCGACAAACTCCCCGCCAACGTGACCCTCGAATCGGTGTACCTCAGGGCCTGCGACTCGATCTATCAACGTGTTGCGGACAACTACCCTCTCCCGGCAGTGTAAATTTTTCTCTGCCCCCGACACCGCTCACGCTATTGGCCATAATTGCCCTCGCAACTCCTGCGAGGTCGGTCATGAAATTCCTGTGCGCGTTTCTCATCCTCACGAGCTTTTCTGCCCTGGCCCGGCAGTACGTGCCCATTGAGGCCCGGACCTTCGAAATCCGTGGCACCGATGCCCTCCTTCACCTCGAAGACTCAATACAGTCGCCAGGGGAAATCCTCGAAATTTTCCAACCCGCCGGCGGCGAGATCTCCCGCCGCGTGGTGCGCGGCAACGAGATCAGCTTCGTCGCGACAAAGCGGATTCTCTTCCTTAGCAAATCCGTGCGGGTTCATGGAATCCTCGACTCTCAAATCCGTCCGGACATCTGCCCGTCCGGAGAGATTGGCCACCAGGCCATCTTCGATCTCTCGAACTCCGACGCCATCCTCTCCGACAGCTACTCGGTGCTGGAGGCCAACATCTGCCTCAAAGAACTCACCCCAACGGTCGTGCGCGGCCGAGTCATGGGCCGCCTCTACCTCGGAAACAACTATAGTCGAACGCTCGGGCCGTCCATCCGAGACGTCGTAGAAGCGCAGGTTCCGGCCTTCATCAAGGCCCTCGAGAGTTCGGTCCAGAAGCGCCAATAGCGTCGGCTACTTGATCTCCGAGATCACGTGGTCCTGGCCCTGGAAGAGCGAGGCTTCCCGCTTCACGTACTCGCGGGCCTCTTGCGCGTTATCGAAGAGGCCCAGGCTAACCCGGTACCACGTCCCCTTCGACGGTATGGTGACCTCGTTGATGATCGGGCTGTAGCCGCGCACGGTGAAGCCCTCGGCGAACTGCTTGGCCTCTTCCATCGAGTTGTAACTCCCGAGCTGAATGGTGTACTTCCCCGTGCGCTGCTCAGCGAGCTTCGCAGCCGCTGGCTTCTGCGCCTCGGTCGCTTTAAGCGCTGCCGCCGGGGTGCCGTCCTCACTGGCGAACTGCTGTAGTTCGTTGTTGAGTTTTTCTTTCGACTCGTCCATCAGCTTCTTTAGCTTTTCTTCGTCGCTCAGCTCGGGAGCCGCGAGGGTCTTCTCGGCTTCCTCCTCGAGGGTGGACTTCAGCTCGACGACCCTCACGTCATCGGCCAGGACGCCGCTCTTTTCAAACGCGAGTTTCTTCCCGAGGTTCACGCCTAGGGTGAAACAGGTGATGCTCATGATGACCACGAAAACGAAGATCAAAAAGAGTTCTTTTTTCTCGAAGACGAAGACCTTGGCGTTATTTTCCATAGGGTTATTTTAAACCTGAGCCGGATGGGGAGCAATCCCTGTTTCACAAGTGAACTTCCCAGCGTTTTACTCCAGTGTTCCGGGCCGCCCCGACCGCGGACATGGTTAAAGGAGGCTCCAACCTTTCACCAGGAGCACGAAATGCAAAAAACAGTTAACAACCAAAAGGGCCAGGCGCTCATGGAGTACGTCATCGTCTCCGGTCTCGTCGGCATCATGTGCCTCGTCGCCGTGAAGCAGTTCGGCTCCGTGGTCAACACGCGGCTCAAGGACATGCGCTCCCACATCACCAAGCACGTCAACGTCCCGGGCCGCGGCGGTTCGGGCGCGGGCCTGGGCGGTCTCCTGGGGGGCGAGTGATCACCCTAGGGCACATCGTTACCACCACCCTCATGGTGCTGGTGGCGGCGGGGCTCTATCGCCTGAGCTCGGACTCGGTATGCCACTCCCAAAAGTGGCGTGCCGAGGTTACGCGTACGTCGCTCGAGCTCACCGATCGGGCGGCGCCGCGCGCGCTCCCCCTCCGCTGCTCCGGCGGCCGTGTCAGCTGGAATTTCCCGGGGAGCTTCTATGCTCGTCAGTAACCAACGGGGCTTCGCCGAAGCGCCCGCCTTCGTCCTCTTGATGCTCCTGGCATTCTTACTCGCGACCTTACTCGGCGTGTGGCACCACCGTCGCCAGCAAACGCGCGAACACTACCACCAGATGCTCTGCCTCAAGCGGAGCATGGTGACCACTCACCGTCTCGTGCGACGGGTGAATGCCCTAAACGCCGTGCTGATCGCCGGCCGAACGGGCCAGGCCGTTGGACTCTTTTTCCCAGGCCTCGGCCACCTCCTGGCCCTCAAATGGGAACGGCTCAAGAAAGTCGTCTTCGTGATGCAAGAGGCCGCTTGGTGGGATGCCCAGCGACGATTCATGCAGCTCAAACTCACCGGCTGTCGCCTACCTCTCAAGGTATACCTGACACCCTATCGACACAAACTGCGCTTCCAGCGCGACCTCAGCGACACCGCCCTCTTGCGACGGACCCACGAGACCTGGCTTCACGCCACTCCCTATGTGCGACTGCAGGCGAGCTGGCGCATCAGCTCTACCATTGCCCCCCAGGTTCACTGGAGCGTGCGATGACCTCTGCACTGCTCACAGGGGCCTGGCTGATGATCGCTACCAGCATGCTGCTGGCGACGGTCTTGGTGCACAAAAGCTATCAGCGCGCCATGCTCCGTGATGCGCAGGAATTTCAAATCCAATGGAACCAGGAGGATAGAAACTATGACTCGCTCTAAGCTCACTCGGCGCGCGCTCGCCCTGCGCCTCTTCGCCATCGCGCTTTTTGTGAACGGACTTCTGTTGCTGGTGTTCTGGCCATCCCCGGCCAAGACCGCACCGGAACGGGACGTCCCCGCTGACCTCGTAGAGGTGCAAATCCGCGGCATCCTCGCGACCAGCTTCCTCGCAGGAAAAAAAATCATCTTGATGACCGACCAGGGCCAGCAGCTCGGGCCCGTCTACCTGGCCGAAAACGGCGATCACGGGGCCATCGTGCACGCCCCGCGGGCGCTCTACGCTACACACTACAAGCAGCTCATCACCCGAGAATGGGTGATGATGCCTTTCGATGAAGACCTCATGCTCCTAAAACCTGTCCAGGAGGATAAGTATGAAATTCGCTACTAGTCTGCTTCTCATGGCCGGAGTCCTGAGTGCGCATGCACAGGTCATCGTCCTGAGCTATGCCAACTCTTCCGAAGAGCATTTCGAAGAGGCCAAGCACCTCAAAGAATTCATGCAGACGAAGTACTCAATTCCCGGGGAGTTTATTGAGCTGGAAGCAAGCTTGGTGCCCTGTCAGCGGAAACGCAGTCCAGTCGCTTGGCACCTGTGCCTAAATAGCAGCGGAGACCTAGAACAGGTCTCCGCTGATGAAGTGTTTATTCGTGAAACGCTGAGGGTGTTTCTATGAAATATTACTTACGAGCAGTCTTAGTAGGAAGAGCAGTGTCGTGGATCGCAAACTTAGGAGTTGTGCCTTTGTTACGATCAGCGGCCTTGCGCTTAGCGCCCATCGCGCGGTGCTTGGCCTTGCGGCGTGCTTCAGTTACGGCGGTACGAGATGCCATGAGATGCTCCTGGATTCAGAAATTAAGTCCATTGGTTTTAGCCCTCACGTTTGGCCTTGTCAAAGATTCACGCGCCGCACAAGGGCAAGATTTTATCATGGCGAAGGGCGAACAGCGGGAACTGGCCGTCAAAGGACTTAAAAACTTCTCGGTCGGTAACAAAGAGGTGCTCGCCACTCACCTCCGTCAGGGCAAAATCCTCCTCAAGGGCCGCCAGGTCGGCTACAGCGACCTTGTCGTGTGGGGCGCAGAGGGTCGGCAGCAGTATCAAGTCTATATTCTCTCGAAGGCGAGCTTCCTTAAAACAGCACAGCTCACCGAGGCCCTGAAGGGGCTCGGCCTCGAGCTTGACCTCAAAGGGCCTCTCGTCATGGTGCGCGGCCAGGTTGATCGCTACGAAGACTGGCAGTACCTACTGCATCTCAAATCACAGCACCAAGATAAGGTGGTCTTCCAGGTGGAGCTTTCTGCTCAGCTGCGACGCTACTTGGTCACCGAAGTCTATCGCGAGCTTTTCCGTGCAGGCCTCACGCGCGTCGCCTGCCGCGCTTACTTCCTCGAACTTGAATGCGAGCACGAGGCCCCGGAAAGCATGACGGCAACGCTCTCCCCTTTAGCGAAGCGCTGGCACATCCGTTTCCACAAGCGCGAGAGCAGCTGGGCGAAAAAGAACCTTCGCCTGAAGCTCAAGCTCATTCAGCTGGAAAGCATGGACGGACGCGAGATCAGTCTCGGCCTCTCGGCCCTTAGGGGGACCCCCTCGGGCCTCTTCAAGGAAGGCCTGAGACGGCTCATCGAAGAGAATCAGATTGCTCTCGCCGAAAACCACCTCGAGCTCTCGACCCTCGCCGAGCCCGAGGCGATGGTGCGCATCAACCGCCCGCATCTCATCGAGGTCGGGGCGCAGATTCCCTACCAGAACATCCGACCAGAGAACGGAACCGTACTCGCTCCCATCGACTGGCGCTTTGCCGGCCTCAAGGTTTCCACCCAGCTATCCGAGCGCGAAGGCCAGCTCGTCCTCGACTACGAAACTGAGTTCACTCGCCCTACCGAGAGCAGCATCAGTGGTTCGAAGGAGCGCTCGTCGATCCTGCTCACGCCCGGACTCACCTACAAGCTCTTCCAGATCGGCTACCGCAGTCGCACGGAAGACACCAAGCACCTGCCAGGGCTAAAAGACGTGCCGATCCTGCGTACACTCTTTGGCGCACGGGAGTCTCAGGCGAGCTACAAGCGAATCGAGGGCTACCTAATCGTGGAGGAAGAGTAATGCTTACCCTTTTCAAAGAAAGCGGCGAAGCGCCGGCGTCCGTCGACACCAGCGCCTGGCTTAAGCGGCAGTGGCGCACGGGCCTGGACAAAAGCAAAATCCTGAGCGTGCAGGACCTAGAGTTCTTCTGGCAGAGTGAATTCCCGGACCATCCGGCACCGGACTTCGCGCACTGGTGCCAGCGCATGGATCTCAGCTGGTTGGCCCCTTTCGTCACGGAGGAACTCCGCGAGATTTTTCTTCATGGCCCCCAGCTCTGCGAAGCCCTCGGCGATGAGAGGAAAACGATTCCCTGCGACCTTACCGATGAGGAGTGGGAGCTGTGGGTCGAAACGCTGGCAGCACGAGTGAGGATGGACTTCAATTACACCCACCCTTGCCGCAGCCACAGTCTTGTCTGGGGCGATCAAAGTTGGCGCGTGACCCTACTACACGCCTCGATCGGAGAAGGAAAAACTCACAAGGCATTCTTGCGCAGGCTCTCGGCCACGCCCAAAAGCCTTGCGTCTTTTGCGCTCGATGATACGGGGGAAGAGATTTTAAAAGCGCTGGTCAAAAATCACGAAAACGTCTTAGTCGCCGGGGCTACCGGCTCAGGGAAAACCACCTTCCTTAGCACCCTCATCGCGGAGGTGGAGGAGGACGAACACCTCGTCCTCCTAGAAGACACCCCTGAACTCTGCGCTAGGCAGCCGCGACTCACGCGCCTGATCTCACAGCTCGCACCTGGCCGGAGTCTCACGGACTACCTCGCCCATGCTCTACGCCTCTCGCCCGATCGCATCGTTGTCGGCGAGATGCGCTCCCACGAAGTCGTCCCATTCCTGCTCGCGATGAACACTGGCCACAAGGGCCTCATGTCCACGCTTCACTCCTCGTCAGCGATGGACGCAATTCTGCGCGTAGCACAGCTCTTCGTGCTCGCCAGTGCCCAGAAAGAGCTCAATTACCAAGAAGTACTACGGCTCGTCGCCCGCAACGTCGGCCATGTCGTATTCCTGGAAAAGCGTCGGGTTAAAGAAATCATCCGGGTCTTTGGCAGCGACGGGGACCAGGTGCTTTACGATCAGGTTTGGTGGCGCGAGGCTGGTCACTCAACCTCTTCGTAAGTGCCGAAGACAGCAGCTTAGTGGTGCTTACAGTTCTCCATAAATTCTCCAAGTTCTTTATCCGAGTGACGAGGCGAATTCTTCAGCTGCGCGATGACTCGCTCACGGTCCTCAGAAGATCGGTTCTGTGAAAGCTTGAACTTCACCTGAATCTGATCGAGTTCGAGGCATAGACCAACGATGCTCTTTTCCAGTACTCCGGTAGCACGCAGGTCATAGGGCGCCACGTCTTCCCAGGGCTTCATATCCGATGGCGAGAGAGCATCAAGGATCGCATAGAGTTCACGGGCCTCGTGGATGACTTGAAGTTTGCTCGTCACATGCATGACTGCGTAATTCCACGTCGGAACGTGCTCCTGGGGGCGGCCGTACCAACGGTGGTCGACGAAGGCGTGTGGCCCATGGAAGATCGCTGTGACGAGCTTACCCGCCTGTTCGCGCCACAAAGGATTGGCCCATGCTACGTGCCCGACGAGTTTTTTATCCACGATCGCAAAGGGGATGTGATCGGCCGATGGCCCATGGGCACCCTGATAGCAGAGCGTCCCAAAAGGAAAGCGGCGGATAAAATCCGCCGCTTGATCAGAAGAAGCTTGAAACTTCGCAGGAACGAACATCAGGCGCGCGTGAGCTTCTTGTAGGTCACGCGGCTCGGGACGTCGGCTTTGGCGCCTTTGCGACGGCGCAGGTCCTCGTGGTAGTCGGAGAAGTTGCCGTCGAACCACACCACCTCGGAGTCGCCCTCGAAGGCGAGCATGTGCGTGCAGATGCGGTCGAGGAAGTAGCGGTCGTGGGAGATGACGACGGCGCAGCCCGGGAACTCGATGAGCGCGCGCTCGAGGGCCTGGAGCGTGTTCACGTCGAGGTCGTTGGTGGGCTCGTCGAGCAGGAGGACGTTGCCTTCTTCCTTGAGGACCTTCGCGAGGTGGACGCGGTTGCGCTCGCCGCCGGAGAGCTCGCGGATGCGCTTGCTCTGGTCGTCGCCGGTGAAGTTGAACTTGCCGACGTAGGCGCGGGCGTTGACTTCCTTGCCGCCCATCTTGATGAGCTCGAGGCCATCGGCCACTTCCTGCAGGATGGTCTTGTCCCCGTCCATGGCGCGGCTCTGGTCGACGTAGGAGATCTTGACGGTCTCGCCGACCTTGAAGGTGCCGGCGTCGGGTTGGAGCTGGCCGGTGATCATCTTGAAGAGCGTGGTCTTACCGGCGCCGTTGGGGCCGATGATGCCGACGATGCCGCCGGGCGGGAGCTTGAAGCTGAGGTTCTCGTAGAGCACCTTGTCGCCGAAGGCCTTGGCAATACCACTGGCTTCGATGACCACGTCACCGAGGCGCGGGCCCGGGGGGATAAAGAGGTCGTTGGTCTCGTTGCGCTTCTCGTTCTTCGAGTCGGCGAGCATCTTCTCGTAGTTGGCGATGCGGGCCTTGCTCTTGGCGTGGCGGGCCTTCGGGCTCGAGCGGATCCACTCGAGTTCCTCGGCGAGGGCCTTGGCGCGCTTCGACTCGGTCTTCTCTTCTTTCTGGAGGCGCGCGTTCTTCTGCTCCAGCCAGGACGAGTAGTTGCCCTGGTAGGGAATGCCGTGGCCGCGGTCGAGCTCGAGGATCCAGCCGGCGACGTTGTCGAGGAAGTAGCGGTCGTGGGTCACGGCGATGATGGTGCCCTTGTAGGACTGGAGGTGGCGCTCGAGCCAGAACACCGACTCGGCGTCCAGGTGGTTGGTCGGCTCGTCGAGCAGCAGCACGTCGGGCTCCTGCAGCAGCAGGCGACAGAGGGCCACGCGGCGCTTCTCACCACCGGAGAGCACGCCGCACTTCTGCTCCGAGGGCGGACAGCGCAGGGCCTCCATCGCGAGCTCCAGACGAGAGTCGAGGTCCCAGGCGTTGGCGGCGTCCATCTTGTCCTGCAGCTGGGCCTGCTCATCCAGAAGAGCATTCATCTCGTCGTCAGACATGGTTTCGCCGAGCTTGTTGTTCACTTCTTCGTAGCGGTTCACGATGTCGACGATGTGCTGCAGGCCCTGCTGCACGACTTCTTTAACAGTGAGCTCGGGGTCGAGCTGCGGCTCCTGCTCGAGCATGCCGTAGGTGATGCCCTTCGAGCGGTTGAGTTCGCCGTTGAAGTCCTTGTCGGTGCCGGCGATGATCTTCAGGAGCGAAGATTTTCCCGCGCCGTTGAGGCCCAGCACCCCGATCTTCGCGCCGTAGAAGAACGAGAGCGAGATGTCACGCAGGACCTGCTTCTTGTTGGGGTAGACCTTCCCCACTTTATACATCGAAAAAATAATTTCTTTATCTGACATGGTGCCTTCCTTATGAAGGCACCATTTAAGCAGAAGTCGTCAAATAAGACTAGTTCGCCTGAAGCACCGAAAAGAGTAAGGTCCCGAGGAAAATGAAGTAGGCACCAGCAAAGAAAACGAGCAGGAAGACGAGCTTTAAGCCTTCGGCCAATTTTACGATTTGGCCCATCAGGGCTTCTCGTTGAAACCAGGCCTCTTGAATCAATATTTGTGCTTCGCGCCCAAGTGCTCCACCCTGCTTTTGGTAGAGCGCCGCTAGTTCCTGAGTTCGCTCTGCTAATAACCGGACTTCATTAGAGTTTATCGTCGGCAAATGCTCAAGCTTAGCTTCGGTGATCACCTTTCCCGTCGGCAGACCCGCTCCGCTTAGCGAGCGCAGCACGTAGAGTGACTCAAGTAACTCACCCAACCCCTGGAGCTTACGGCGGCTTAGCCAGCTCAGAGCTGGAGCAAAAAGGGCCATGCCCGCGACCTGAAGAGTGACCATACCTAGAGCGACAGAAGTGGGAACTTCACTCATCAGTTCTCCGGTCATGGCCACCATGGCCCAGGTCAGGAGAACAAAAAGCATAAATTGGAAATAGCCTCCCCAGAGCACTGAGCGGCGACGCTCGTCGAAGGCCTTCTCCCGAGCGATCCCATCGCGCCATTCCCAGATGAGCTCGCGCGGAAAATTGCCGAAGGTGCGTGCATGGCGCAGGCCTTCGCGAGCGAGGCGGTCGAAAAACTTAAAGGCCGGGATATCTCCTAGCTCCGCGAGCGATTTTCCAAGCGAGCTCGCAAGCTGCCAGCGCTGTAGCCATTGGTTGAGCTTTTCTGCGTTCTTTCCCGAGCGCTGCGGCAGACGTAATTCCCCAAGCCAGGCCCCCGCCATAAGCCAACAAGCATGGGCCATAAAAGAGACGATGAGAATCATCGAAAGAAGAGACATCGGAAGCTCCATCCGTTTGACATAACGCAACATTTCAACTAGATATGTTGCATGCTTCAGCATCCCATATCCGTAGCTTCTGGGTCTTCTCTTGGTGGGCCGGTGGAGCACTTTGTTTCATCCTTGAAACGCACGCGCTCGCGGAAGACCCTCCAGCTCCATCAAAAACGCTTGCAGCATCTTGCGCAGAACTTTGACCCCTTCGCCGGAGAGATCTCTCAAGAGTGTCAGGCGATCCTGCAGCACTACCGGCTAGATGCCAGTGACCCCTTTCGCTTCACCAACCAACTCTTGCAGATGCTAGATCTCCTCGAAGAGCGCACCAAGGCCCACTGATGGCC
>DAIPJL010000280.1:0-1933 GCA_036770305.1 Bacteriovoracaceae bacterium
GCTCACGGACCTCGCGGCCCTGCGCGTGTTCATGGAGGCCCACGTCTTCGCCGTGTGGGACTTCATGTCTTTGCTGAAGCGCCTGCAGCGAGACATCACCTGCGTCGAGGTGCCCTGGAGGCCCTCGGCCCATTCCAGCAAGCTGGTGCGCTTCATCAACCAGATCGTGGTGGGTGAGGAGTCTGACCTGGATGCCCACGGGGGGCCCTGCAGTCACTTCGAACTCTACCTGCGGGCCATGCGCGAAGTCGGCGCGGACACTTCGCGCATCGAGGCCTTCCTGCGCACCACCGACTTCCAGCTGATGCCCGAGTACGTGCGCAGCTTCGTGAAAGCGAACCTCGACGTGGCGATGAACGCGCCGACCCTAGAGGTCGCCGCGAGCTTCTTCTACGGCCGCGAGAAGCTCATCCCCGACATGTTCACGAGCATCGTGCGCATCCTGCGCGAGGCACAGGTGGAGGCCCCGACGCTGCTCTACTACCTCGAGCGCCACATCCAGGTGGACGGGGAAGAGCACGGGCCCTTGGCCCTGGAGTGTCTGGCGGAGCTGGCCGCTGGGAGTGAGGAGAAGAGGCTGCTCGCCGAAGCCCAGGGCCTTCGTTCCCTGAAAGAGCGCTCGCAGCTGTGGGACGGAGTCCTGCGCGCTATCGAAAGCGGCACTCACGCAGCACTCTAAACTCGTCGATCTCCGGCAGCGTGGTAAGGGCCAGGCCTGCGTCTCTGGCGTGCTGGAGAAAGAGGCGCGTCCCGGCGAGAGTGCGGGGGTGGATGTCGTGCATCAGCACCACGCCACCGCGAGGGGGATGGGTGAGTTCGCGCTGCACCTTTCGATAGCTGGTGCGTCCTTGCGCGTCCCGGATGGCCTCGAAGTCCCAGTAGGCCCCGCCCTCTTCGTGGGCGCGCAGGTTCTGCAGAATATCCTCTGGAGTCATGCCAGCGAGCCAGTCCACCGTGTCCACGTCCCAGAAGGCGAACTGCAGGCAGTTGTCACCGAAGAGCTCCTGGGAGAGGGACTGCAGGGCGTTCATGTGATGGTAGTCGCTGCGCGCGCCGTAGGCGGCGTAGGGGTAGCGGTAGTAGAGCTCGCGCATCGGAAGGCCCGCCTCGTCGTAGAAGGCCTTCAGCTTCAGAATTGAAGTGCGCAGATTGTCCTTGAACTGCGCCTCAGTGATCTGGTTGGAGTTGTGATGCTCTTCACCGTGAGGGGCGAGGATGTGGCCCTCGGCCAGCATGCGCCGAAGAATGGGCCGCGTTTTGGCGTTGATGCGCGAGGTGATGATGAAGAAGGTGGCCCTCACGTCGAACTCTTTAAGCACATCCAAGAGTTGAGGAGTCAGCGTTTCGTGCGGGCCATCGTCGTAGGTGAGCGCGTAGGTCGAGGTGCCGTGGAGGCTCGGCGCGCCGTACTGACGAAAGCCGCGGTCGCGCGAGGTGTATTCGCGATCTTCGGGGTATTGTTTATCGTTGCTCTGTGCGTTGGCCTGGGCCAGTGACGAGAAAATGAAAGCGAGCACAAGCCAGCATAATGAGTGGAGCATCTTCGATTCCTTTGATCGGGTTATAGCGAGTCACGCTGCCGATCTCAAGACGCTGTAAGACAAGGTCAGCATAAAGCCCTAAGCACCTTTGAGTCCGGTGTTAAGCTTAAAGAAATCTGGCTTCAAGGAGGAAGACTATGATCAAGCAAACCATGCTCGCCGGCGCACTCTGGGCCTTTGCCTTCGCTGCGCTCGCCGAGGCCACCGCGCAGGGGTTCCAGCGGCGCTTTCAACTGGTGAAGAACGATCGACAGGAAGTCGTCGCCATTCGTCTCAAAGCGGTCACGGGATTCAGCATCCGCCCCTACCTCAACCAAATCAAAGAAGACATCCTCGCCGAGCAGCGGCGCCTGCGGCAGAAGGGCGCGGCCCAGCACGAGCAGGAAGTGGAC
>DAIPJL010000065.1:0-13726 GCA_036770305.1 Bacteriovoracaceae bacterium
CTCTGAAATCGCGCAGGGACTAGCGATGCTCTTCGGCGTGCGACTGATGACGAACTTCAGGCCCTTCCTCGGAGCTCGTTCGCCCGCGGAGTTCTGGCGCGCCTGGCACCTGAGTCTGACGGCGTGGGTGCGCGACTACCTTCTGCCGCTGCTGGTTCCACGCGGCAGCGCAGGGCCTCGTGTCGCTTCTGGCGTGCTCCTGTCCTTCGTGCTCATCGGCATCTGGCACGGTGCGAGCCTGAATTGGTTCCTCTTCGGTGCGTTCCATGGCCTAGCCTTTTTAGGACACCGAGAACTCAAGAAGCGCGCGCCGAGGCCTTGGCCCGTGCCCCTCGCGTACTGTGGCATGCTCGCCTTTTACGCGGTCTGCGGTTTCTTGCACGCTCACCCATCGGACACTGGTATTTCTCAAGCGCTGCAGGCCGCGCTCCGGGTCCCGGTTCAGGTGCGCGAGGCGGCGCTCCTCGCGCTGCTCTTGCTGGGCTTCGTGCTGCCGCTGGTCGCCTACGAGAAGTGGCTCGATCCTTCCCTTCGCAGCCGCGAAGACTGGCCGCTTCGGGCGCGGGACCTGCTGCTCGTCGCGGGATTGTTGGTGCTCGTGCTCCTCTTCAATCACAGCGGCACGAGCTTCGAGTACTACCAGTTCTAGGTCTGCGGGATCTGCCGCAGGAACTCGCGCTGGTAGCGCTCGCGGAACTCGAGCGAGAGCTCGTCGCCGTAGCGCAGGTGGACGCAGTCGATGAAGAGCTCCGGCGGCGGCGCCGGAAGTTCGCTCGCCGGGACGAAGCGGAACTCGCCCCGGCGGCTGAGTTCGTGCATCAGCGCGCGCCAGGAGCGGGCGTTCGCCTCGTAGGGCGCCTGCGTGCACCGCGGGCTCCAGAGCCCCTCGACGACGGTCAGGCTCACCGAGCGCTCCTGGAGTTCCCGGGCGAGCGCGCTGAGGAAGTGCGCAGAGAGGAGCTGCTGTTCCGCGGGCGTCGGGCCCGGAGAGTTCGCGGAGATCTGCAGGTGGTAGCGGAGGTCGTCCGTCGGTTGCAGGACGGGCGCCGCGAGTCGCAGCAGATTCGTCACGAGGAAGCTCGCGGCGAGGTCGAAGGCGGTGGTGCGCAGGAAGAAGCTCTTCCACATCCACCGCCGGAGTTCGGAGATCGAGGCTTTCGCCGCGGGGGAGGGAGAGGCCGCGGCGAGGGCCTTGAGCTGCGCCTCGAGCGTCGCCAGGTCCCGGTAGGAGATGGGCCTCGGCAGGTAGATGCGCTCGTCGTGGAAGCTAAACTTGAACTCCTCCGGGACGAAAGAAATGATCACGTGCTTCGGAGCGAGCGCGGTGATCAGGTCGCGCTCGAGGTAGAGCTGGAAGGCGAAGTTCGACGTGCTCGCGAAGAAGCGCAGGCTCTGCTCCGAACTGTGGACCCAGTTGCGGGTGATGAGCCGCTTGAGGTGTGAGGAACCGACCACGACCGACTCGGCCCGCGGCTGCGGGAGGAGCTTCGCCACCAGTCCATGGGTCTTCGCCCAGCCCGGTCGGTAGAGGCTCGACCAGCTCCGTCGGAGAACCTCCAGGCCCGGGGCTGAGGTCCACAGGAGTTCGTAGCGGAAGTGGGCCACCGCCAGGATGAGGGATAATGTTATGAGGACCCGGTACCTCTTTAGCATGACTCCCATTATACTTGAATCCACGCAAAGATCGTCGAATCGAGGCCCGGATGTTTTTAGGTCAGAGCGCAACGAAGAATCTCCAGCTGGGTCGCAAGGCGCAGCGACTCCACGAACTCGCGGAGCTGGGGTTCCCGGTGCCGCCGGGCTTCGTCGTCACTCAGCAGGAGCGGCGCGACGGGCCAGAGCTAGCGCAGGCGCTGGCGAAGCTCGGAAGCGGCCCCGTGGCGGTGCGGTCCTCGAGCGGCCTCGAGGACCTCGGCGAAGCGAGCTTCGCGGGGATGTACGAGACCTTTTTGAACGTCGAGGGAGTCGAAGCCGTGGGCCGGGCCATCGCGGACTGCTTCGCATCGGCGACCAGCCCGCGGGTGGCGCAGTACGCCCGCGACAAGGGCATCGATGTCGGCGCCCTCGCTTCGGCGATCTCGGTGCTCGTGCAGCGGATGGTGCCGGCGCGCCAGGCGGGCGTGCTCTTCGGCCTCGACCCGGTCACGGGCCGCGAAGAGGAGGTCTACCTCGAAGTGGTCGCGGGCCTGGGAGAAGATCTCGTCTCGGGGCACGTGACGCCGTCGCGCTACCGGTACAACTGGCGGAGCAAAAAAATTGTCCTCGCGGAGACCCACGGCGCCGCCGCGCTCGAGCCCTCGCAGCTCGAGGCTCTCGTGGAGCTGGCGCTGCGGCTCCAGGTGCACTACGGCCAGCCGCAGGACCTCGAGTGGGCCTTCGACGAGTCCGGGAAACTCTGGCTCCTGCAGGCGAGGCCCGTGACGAGCGTGGCCTGGCGCCGGGACGTTCCCGAGCTCACGAACGCGGACTTCAAAGACGGCGGCGTGTCCGCGCGCGCCTGTCCGTTTTTGATCTACTCGCTCTACGAGCGCGCCGTGCAGGCCTCGATGAGTTCCTACTTCGACCGCCTCGGACTGGTGCGCGCGAATCCTTCTCTGCGGTGGATCTACCACCTCTACGGCCGGGCGTACTGGAACGCCGAGCTGGTGAAGCGTGCGCTCGCGAAGCTGCCCGGTTTCGACGAGGCCGACTTCGACCGTGGCCTCGGGATCACGAAGAACTACCAGGACTCGAAGATCAGGCCCGCGTCGCTGAACCCGCTGAGCGTGCTCACGGCCCTGCGCGCGCTGGGCGGGCTCTGGGCGGAGTACCGGGATTCGCAGAACATGGCGCGAGAGTTCCTGCGCTACTTCGAGCGCCGCGACCGCGCGCTTCGACGGCGCTGCGAAGCGCTCGCGCGGCTGAGCGACGAGGAGCTCAAAGCGCTCGCCGGCGCCGTCGGGGAGCTGCAGTTCCAGACCGAGAGCCGCTACTTCCGCGTCATCTACAACAACACGAACTACCAGAGCGACTTCCGCAAGGCCCTCGCGAAGGCCGCGCCGGACGCCGACTACCTGAAGCTCGTGAGCGGCCTCGAGGGCATGGCGCACCTCGAGATCGAAGAAGACCTGACGGCGCTGGCCGCCCACCTGGAGACCGGTGGCAGGGTCGGTGACGAGCGCTACCAGCAGCTGCGCGCGCAGTTCCTCGAGCGGCACTACCACCACGCGGACGTGGAGCTCGACCTCAGTGTTCCGCGCTGGGGCGAGCTCCCGCAGAAAGTGGACGAACTGGTCGCGAACTTCAGCCCGGCGAAGATGGTTTCGCACGACGCCTGGAAGCGCGAGTGGGAGCGGGTCACCACGGCACATCCGAGAGCCGCGAGGCTTGCTGCGGAGCTGGCGCAGGCGCGCACCTTTCTCGTCCTCCGCGAGCGCATGCGCACGCTCTCCACCCGTGCCTACTACCTCGTTCGCAAAGTGGCGCTCGAAGTGGCCCGGCGCAAGGGGGTGCGCGAACAGGACGTGCACCTGTGGCGCTGGCACGAGATCGAGCGCCTCACTGCACCGAGTGCCGAGGAGCTTGCGGAGCGGCGCTGTCTCGTCGCGGGCTTTCGTGCGTTCCCCTCCCCCAACGAGTTCGGCGGTGCGATCGAAGCGCGCAAAGACCACTCGGGGCTGCTGGGCATCGGCTGCTCCAGCGGAGTGGTCGTGGGGAGCGTGCGCGTGCTGCGGTCGCTGGCGGAGGCGCAAGAGTTTCAGAGCGGCGAGATCCTGGTGACGGTGTACACCGACCCGGGCTGGACGCCCGTGCTTGCACGCGCCGGCGGCGTGATCACCGAGGTGGGCGGCGTCCTCTCCCACGCGGCGGTCATTGGCCGCGAGTACGGCATCCCCGCCGTGCTGAACCTCGCCGGCGCCACCATTAAGCTCAAGACCGGCGACCGGGTGCGCGTCGACGGCCGCAGCGGGGAAGTCGAGAAGCTCAGCTAGAAGTAGAGCCGGAGCCCCGTGCCGAGTTCGGTGGGGAAGGATTTCTGCACCAGGTTCGTTTCGTCTTCGATCCAGTAGAGCGGCGTGTTCACGAAGAAGTCCCACTCGAAGTCCTTGGCGACCGACCAGCTGAGGCGGCCCAGGCCGTAGACGTAGCGCGTTTTGAAGTCGTGGATCACGGTGGCGTAGGCCTTCACGAGCGGGTGCAGTTCGTAGGCGTTCGCGACGGCCACGAAGTACTCGTAGGGGAGCAGGCGCTCGCCGAGCGCCGCGGGGTTCTCCGCGAGCGCCAGGCGATCGGTTTCCTGGTGGCCGACTTCGACGCGCAGGTGCCAGCGGCCGGTGAGCTGGTTGTCGTAACCGAGCAGCACGTCGCTCAACTGCGAGCTCGGCCGGTCGTTGAGCAGGCTGGAGGTCTCGAGGAACTGGAAGAAGACCATGCCCTCGCCGACGATGCGGTTGAGCTGGAAGCCGATCTTGTTTCGCTTCTGGTCCTCGCCGGCGACGTAGTCGAGCTGCCAGTCGCCGAAGCGGTACTCGCCGTGGAGCCAGAGGGTCCGCGTGATCTGATTCTCGTAGTCCTCGAGGCGCTTGTTGCCGAGAAGGTAGAAATGCAGGGTCGAGTCGTCGCTAAGAAAAAAACTCCCGCGCATGCCGTCGTTCCCCTGGGCGATGTTACTCTGCGCCACCAGGCCGAGGGGCTGGTTGAAGGGGTTGATGGGGTTGAAGACTTCGCCGCTCCCGTAGTTGATGAACATCCGTCCGACGGCGAAGCGCGAGGTTTCTCCGTCGAGCTCGTAGGTCAGCCGGTTCAGCACCGACTCGGTCCGGTTGCCGCCGTCCTGGCGTGTGTAGTCCAGGCGAAAGACGTCGCGGGCGACGACCTTGCGCGGGAAGTTGATGAGGAAAGGAGCGATGTAGTCGTCTTCGTAGAGCGGAGACTGCGTGTAGCGCAGGAACCAGTTGGCCTCGACGCGCGCCGTTCGGAACTCCGCCTTGGCGCTCAGGTTCGCGAGGCCTAGGTTGAAGTTCGACGACTCCCAGTCTTGCTGGAGCGGGAACTTCTGCGCCGGCGGTTGGTTCGTCAGCTGCCGCGTCTGTGCCTCGGCGTTGCCCGCCAGCTCGAGGGTGAAGTCGCGCCATTCGATCTTCTCGAAGGCCCGCGCGGAACCGGCGACGAGGAGGAGGACGAGCGCGAGCATCACTGGCCCGTGAGGTTTTTGAGGGTGAAGTGGGTGTCCTTGAACTTCACGTTGAACTCGAGTTTCTTGTAGGTCATCACGGTCTTGCGGCCCGGGTCCTTGTGCGGGATCATCTCCCAGCGCGCCGGGACCTTGTGGCCGTCGAAGGTCTTGATCTCCGAGAGCGCGAGCGTCCGGATGAGTTCGCCCTTCTTGTCGTAGTAGCGGTGGAAGCGCGGCAGGCAGTCCTTCTTGTCCGCCAGCGTTTCGATGCGCGGCCAGACCACCTTCGCGTCGGACTTCGCGGTGTTATCGATCACGCGGTAGGTGACGCCTTCGACGGTCTCGTCGGGCTTGAACGCATGGTCGTAGTCGGCGTGCATGCTCGAGGCCTTCAGCAGGTCGTCGTTGGTGAAGTCGGAGCCCATCCAGCTCGTCAGCAGCATCGAGGGAGACACGGAGACGGTGCGCTTCACCTTGGGAAAGTAGTTCCACATCTTGTTGTCGAGGCGCAGGGTCCCGGTGCCCTTCTCCTTCGCCGGAGCGTCGATGAAGGTGAGCGCCTCGGTCTTGCCGCGCGCGTCGGTGCGGATCTCGAGCACCCGCTCCCACTTCTCGGTCTTGATGCTCATGGTGAGCTCGGCCTTCGACATGTCGCCGCGGATCTGGTCCTCCATGTACTTGAGCCAGTCGTCGGCGGACTTCAGGGGGGCTCCGGTGACGGCGACACAGAAGAAGTACTCTTTACGTAGTTTCATGCGTGGGCTCCTTCGCTGATCTGGCCGTCGTTGATGCGGACGACGCGCTTCACCTGGTCGATGAGGCGCTGGTCGTGGGTCGAGAAGATGAAGGTGAGTTTGAACTCTTCGTTGAGGCGCTTGAAGAGGTCGATGATGTCCTGGGCGGTCTTGGAGTCGAGGTTGGCGGTCGGTTCGTCGGCGAGGATCATGCTCGGCTTGCCGGCGATGGCGCGGGCGATGGAGACGCGCTGCTGCTGGCCCCCGGAGAGCTGCTTCGGGTACCGGTCTAGCATCGTGCCGAGGCCCACTTGCTCGAGCGCCCAGCGAGTCTTGGCGTCGATCTCCGCTTGAGCCTCCCCGCGCATCTGCAGCGGGAGCTCCACGTTCTCGCGCGCCGTGAGGACTGGGAGGAGCTGGTAGTCCTGGAACACGAAGCCCATGTGCCGCAGCCGGTGCGCCGTGCGCTCCTCGAGAGTGAAGGACTGGATCTCCTGGCCCTGGTGAAAAATTTTACCCGCGCTCGGGTTGATGAGCCCCGCGAGGAGGTTCAGCAGCGTCGTCTTCCCGGAGCCGGAGGGCCCCACCACGGCGATGAAGTCGCCCTCGACGATGTTGAGGCTCACGTTGCGGGTCGCGGTCACCTGCTGGTCACCGGAGCCGTAGACTTTGACCACGTCACGGAATTCAATTAACACGCTTGCTCCTTTGGATGACACGGTAGATCGGTAGCACGAGGCTGAGCGCCAGGAAGCCGGCCACGAGCAGCGGCGCCTGCCAGGAGTAGTGGTGGTGCGCGTAGAGCCGCACCTTCGGGATGATGGCCATGCCGCCCATCATGATCGGCTTGCCACCGGTGAAGAGCAGCAGGCTGATGGGGTTGTGGTAGAAGTAGGCGGTGACGAGGTTCCCGAGCAGGACGCCGGCGCCGATGCCGATGAGCGCGAGGAAGAAGACTTCGATGGCCAGCGCCCAGGCGATCCAGCTCGAGCGCACGCCGATGACGTTGAGCGAGTAGAACTCTTTTTCGCGCTCGAGGAAGGTGATCATCAGCGTGTTGCCCATGCCGAGGCTGATGACGATGACGAGGATCACCGCCACGATCCAGGTGAAGATGTCGATGAACTTGATGGAGCCGTTCACCTCCGGCAGGATCTCCTCCCAGGGGACCATGACGACGCCCGCCGGGGGCGCCGGCGGCGCCTGCGCCTGGCCCGCGAAGCGGATCAGCTGGTGGAAGCCGTCCGCGGGGAGCACGCCGAAGCTTCTGGCGGAGCCGAGGGAGGTGAAGGCCACCGCGTCCTCCATGTCGCCGCCGCCGAAGTTCATCAGGCCCACGACGCGGAAGAGGTCGACGGCCGAGGAGCCGTCGAGGCCCTGTCCCATGACGACGACGTCGTCGCCGAGCCCGACGCCGAGCCGGCGCGCCAGCCGCTCCCCGAGCACCAGTTCGTTCGGAGCGCCTCCGGGGAGGAAGCTCCCCTGCGCGAGGGCCTTGCGGACCTTCGAGAGCTTGTGCTCGCGATCGGCGTCGAGGCCCGTGAGGATGGTCCCCTGGGTTTTCTTCGGCCCCGAGAGGAACACCGGGAGGCTGATGCGTTCGACGTAGCGTGAGCGGTCGATGCCGTGCACTTGCGGCTCTCGCAGCACCCCCTGGGGGTCGAACTTCTTCTTGTCGAGGTCCGGGTAGAAGTCCGGCGCCACGAGCTGGTGGTCGCCGGTGAACTGCGCGAGGAAGTCGTCGATGATTTCCTTCGAGCCGGACTTCGAGAAGTTCAGCGCGAAGATGATGTAGCCCGTGCCGAAGCCCAGGCCCAGGCTCATGATCAGGGTGCGGAACGGATGCCGGCCGAGGTTGCGCCAGGCGAACTTGAAGAGGAAGCGCAGCCGGCTCATTCCGCACCTCCGCGGATGCGCCGGAGGACCTTGCGGATGGCGAAGGCGTAGGAGAGGCCGACGACGATGGCCACGAACCCGTAGCTCACGACGAGCTGCTTCGGCAAGAGGAGCGGGTAAACGATGCGCGGGAGCTGGATGCCGGCGCGCTCGAGGACCTGCCCCTGGGCGATGTCGCGGAAGTTGATCCCGGTCTTCGAGTGCAGGCCGATGATGAGAGCGATGAAGAGCGCCGAGGCGCTGCCGGCGATGAGCGCCATGGCGAGGGACTCGAGCATCCCGAGGCGCCAGATCTTCTTCTCGGGAACGCCGATGACGCTCATCATCTTGAGCTCCGCCAGGCGTTCCTGCCAGAGCATGCTCACGGGCGTCAGGATGGTCACCGTGACTGTCAGGCCGATGATCACGAAGAAGAAGCGGATGAGGCCCTCGTGGAAGTCGAGCACCACTCCCATCTCCGGGTTGATCTGCTTCCAGCTGCGCAGCTCGAGCTTCTCCTGGCGCGCGAGCTCTTCCATCGCCCGGGCGCTGGCGGCGAGATCACTGGTGAGGAAGTTGACGCGATGGATCTGGAAGAACTCCTGCGCCTGGCCGAAGAGAAACTCCTGCACCACGGTGTGGTGGACGTAGGCGTGGCGCCGCTCGAAGCTGCGGCCATTCTTCTGGTAGATGGCGAGGATCGGCAGCAGCTCACTCTTCAGCTCGCCGGCGGCGTCTTGGAAATTGATGACGACGTTCTCTCCCACCACGTAGCGGAAGCGCTGGGCGAGGTCCTGGCCGATCACGACGCCGCGGTCTGTGCCGCGGGGCCAGGCGCCGGCGACGAGGTGCTCGTCGAGGTTGAAGGTCCGGGCGTGCAGAGCGAAGTCGACGCCGATGACCTGTAACCCTGCGGAGCCCTCCGGTCCGGAGATGAAACCGTCGACGACGATCTCCGGGGAGAAGCTCTTCACCGCCGAGGCAAGACGAGCGTAGTCTGTCTGGCTCCACCGCGCCGGGGTGGTGGGATCCGTCGACGCTGCGAAGTTCGCTTCCTGGAGCTGCCAGTGGCCGACGTTGCCGGTGACGACCGCGTGCTCGATCTGGTGGTTGAGGCCGTCGAAGAAGGCGAGGATCCACGCGGCCATGACGACCGAGAGCGTAACCGAAAAACCGATGAAAAAGCTCCGGCCCCGGTTGCGGCCGATGTTCTTCAGCGCGAGCTTGGTGAGGTAGCGGTTTTCTCCCGTCACGCGATTCCTTCCCTTATAATGAGAGCGATGATCAGTTCTACGAATCTCCTGACGGAAGCCCTGCTCATGCTCTTCCCGCTCGTCGTGAGCGGCGTCCTCCACATGGTCGTGGTGAAACTCGATGCTCTATCTTACTTGAAAATCCCTGTGCATGTAACGAGCTTTGGGGCGAACAAAACGTGGCGTGGGTTTATTGTCATGCCCGCGTTCACCGTCGCGGGAGCGTTCGGGGCAACACACTGGGCCCGGGCGCTCGCGCCGGAGCTCTTCGCCGAGCACTCGTTCATTTTACTCGGCCTTGCCCTCGGGTTGGCCTACGCACTCGCGGAGCTTCCGAACTCCTTCATCAAGCGGCGCCTCGGCATCCAACCCGGCGAGCCGTCGGCGCGCTGGCCCTGGCTCTTCGCGGTGATGGATCAAGCGGACTCCGTCGTCGGCTGCCTCCTGTGCTACGCGGCTCTCGGCATCGGCTCCGGGCACCACTGGTTCCTGCTTCTCATCCTCGGAACGGGCGTGCACCTGTTCTTGAACGTCGTGCTGTGGGCCCTGGGCCTGCGCCGTCAGCCTCTGTGAGGTTCTATGCTTAAAAGAATTTTTTACTATTTGTCGCAGATGTATCCTCTCTCGAGCTGGCTCGGCACCTTCTTGACCGGGTTCATGGTGCTCACGCTATCCTGGCGGCTGGGCCGCGGAGACGAGTCCTTCGAGTGGTTCACTCTCGTGGGCCCCGCGGCGCTGTGCTTTTTCTCTCTCCTCCTGCGCGTCAAAGACGAGTTCAAAGACTACGAGGACGATCTGCGGAACTTCCCTCAGCGCCCGCTGCCCTCCGGAAAAGTCACCAAACGAGACCTGAAGTTCCTGGGCTGGTTCTGCGTCGTCGCTGCCCTCGGCCTGTCGGCATGGGACGAGGAGGTTTTCGCCATGGCCTGTGGCGTGCTGATCTACTCCTACCTCATGCTCAAGTGGTTCTTCCGTGAGGAGCAGATGCGCGCCTCGCTACCGCTGGCCTTCCTCACGCACCACCCGGTGGTCCTGCTGCACTTCGGATACCTCATCGCCGTCAACCAGACCACCGCCTACGCGGTCACGCCCTGGCAACGCCTTGCCCTCATGCCCCTCGCGCTCATCATGACGAACTGGGAGATCTGCCGCAAGCTCCGGCACCCGAAGGACGAAACGGCTTACACCACCTACTCGAAGCTTTGGGGCTATCGGCGCGCCGGGACGATCGCGCTGATCCTCAACGCTGCGATCGCCGCTACGGCGGTGAGCACCCTCCTGAGCATCGGAGTTGCCTGGTACTGGGCCCTACTTTATCTCACGGGGCATCTTTTCCTGGCCTGGCCCTTGGTGCAGTACCTGCAGGCGAAGAAACTCGGGCGCCCAATGAAAGACTGGGCGGAGTACCTTATTCTCTGGGTCGTCGGATACCTCACGCTCGTGAGTTGGGTGGCATGAAAATTCTTGTTCCTAGAAGCGTCCAAGAATCTCCGCCGGCACACCTCGCGGGCGGGAAAGGGGCGCAGCTTTTTTCCTTGGTACGTTGGGGCGCGCGGGTTCCCGATTTCCTCGTGGTGCCGGCCAGCGCTCACCAGTGGTACGAGCGCCAGGGACAACTACCGCAGGAGTTACTATCCGAAATCGCCGCGGAAGTTCAGAGCTGGGGAGTGACAGGAGTCTCCGTTCGCTCTTCCGTGACGCTGGAGGATGGGGTCGATGCGAGTTTCGCAGGCATGTTCGAAACATTTCTCTACGTCGCCCCCGAACAAATAAACACGAAGATCAGCGAAGCTTATGGCGCTGTCGGCAGCGAGCGTGTGAAACGTTACTGCATGGAAAAAAAGATCCAAGGTGAACTCACCATGGCCCTCGTCATCCAGGCCATGGTGGATCCAGATGCTTCCGGCGTTGCATTCTCGCGCGCCCCCGTTGGGAACAGCGCAGATGTGGTAATTGACGCGGGCTACGGAGTCGGTGAGGGCATTGTCGCCGGGCTCGTGGAGACCGACCACTACCGCCTCTCGCGCCTGGGAGAGCTTCTCGAGTGCCATACACCTCCCAAACTTTCTCGTCTCGTGGCGGATCCCGCCGGCGGGACAAAAGGCGCTGACGTTCCTCCTCAGGACCGAGATCGACCGGTGCTCTCGCCGGAGCAGCGGCAGGAGCTGCTCGGGACGGTGCTTCGCATGGAGGAGAGTGCTGGTCATCCGGTGGATATTGAGTTTGCCATCAAGGATCAGACTTTGTTTTTACTACAGGTCCGCCCCATCACCCGCGACTTCCCGCCCTTGCTCTACCTGGCGGACACAAATCTGTCGGAGTCCTACCCCGGAGTCACCTCGCCACTCACCGCCAGCTTCATCCAGCGCGCCTACGCTCACGTTTTTTTGGAGTCCGCCATCCTACTCGGTGCGCGCGGGGCCTTCGTCAGGGCCCTCCTGAGGCACTACGCCAAGCTCATTTCCTACGTGGACCACCATCTCTACTACAACCTCGAACACTACTACGCGGCCCTCAGCGCTCTGCCCGGCGGGAAAAAGAATATCGAAAACTGGCACCGCATGATCGGCGGGAAACTGGCCGGCACGCACATCCCCTTCGAGGAATTGAGGCCATCGTTCTTCCGGGCCCTGCGCTCGGCGGCGAAGCTCCTGGCCTTTGCCTTCACGCAGCACAGGGTGCTCGAGCGCTTCGACGAATCGGTGCAGAGCAATCTGAAGTATCAAAGGGCTCAGCGCAACGACGCGTCGGATGCTCGAGAAGTCGCCAAGGTGCTCACGCACCTGACCGCGAGGCCCCACGGCTTCGGGCTAACGGCGCTCAACGATGTGCTGCTCATGCTCGGAGTGAAAGGACTGGCGCACATCCTCAAGCAGCGTGGCTTCGACGAGAGCGAACTCCCGTTGCTGCTCAAAACGGAGCAAGAGGTCGAATCGCTCAAGCCCTTGCTGGAGTTGCGCACGATCGTCCTCGAGCTTCCGGCGGAGTTCTGGCCCGCGTGGGAAAGGCTCATTCAGCAAAGTAGCATCTGGGACAATCCCTACACGGCGATCTGGGATCACTTAAAGGGGCAAGGATTTGCTGCCGAAGCGGTCACGCTGGCGGGGTACCTGGAACGCTACGGCGAGCGCGCCTTCGAAGAACTCAAGCTCGAAAGTGTGACCTTTCGCCAATCGCCCGTCGCCTTTGCGGAGCTCCTCGCTTTCGTGAAGTCCACCGCCACCTCGCCGCGGCCCCCGCAGGCCCAGGCCGCGCGCTTTCGGAGCGAGTCGCTGCCACTTCTGACCCGACTTCTGTGGCAGCGACTGTTCAACCTTACCAAACGCTCGGTCTTCTGGCGGGAGCGGACGCGGCTGCTCCGCGGGCAATTTTACAACGCTGTCCGGGAGACGATCTACCGGCTGGCGCAGGTCCTGCGCACGGATTATCCGGCCTTCCAGACTTTCGACTGGAAAGATTTTTTTAACGTCAGCCTCGAGGATTACGAGGCCTTCGCCCGAGGAGACGTGGACGCAGGCCAGTTGGCAGAGTTGCTTGAGAGTAACCGCGACTGGCAGAGGGTCACGCGCGAGCACCGCGAGTTCCTCATCATCGGAGAAGGAGAAACGAGCAAAGCAGCGACGGAGTCGGTGGCCATCAACCAGGGGGCCGACCTCCTGGGGCAGTGCGCCTCGGAGGGGGACGTTTTGGGTGCTCCGCTGGTACTCAATTCTCCGCAGGAAGCATTTTCGAAAACCGATCTGAGGGCGTCGATCCTCGTCACGCGGCACACCGATCCGGCGTGGGTCTTCATCATGGCCAACTGCAAAGGACTCATCTCCGAGAAGGGATCGCTCCTCAGCCACACGGCGATCATCGGCCGCGAGCTCGGGATTCCCACCTTGGTGGGGGTGAAGGACGCGTGCCTCTTGCTGAAAGATGAAAAACAAATTCGGCTCAACGCCTCACAGGGCCGCATCGAGGTGCTTCGTGCTGAAAACTCCTAAGAAGCAATTCCTCTTGGGACACCTCGTCCCGTACATCAAAGACCCCTGGGGCTTCGTCAACCATTGTCACCAGGCCTATGGCGAGCGCGTCGAACTGAAGATGCTTAACCAGCGCGTCCTCTTGCTGGCGAACCCCGCGGACATTCACACCGTTCTCCAGACGAAGGCCGAGGCCTTCGCCAAAGGGAGAACCTTCCAGAAACTCAAGCTTCTTCTCGGGGAAGGCCTCATCACCAGTGAAGGAGAAATTTGGCGGCGGCAGAACCGGCTCATGCGGCCGGTGTTCGGAGTCAAGAACATTCAGAACCTCGTCCCCGCCATCGAGGCGATCATCAAGAGCCACTGCCGGTGGCGCGAGGGCCAGCGCATCGACGGCCACCGTGAGATGAACGCGCTGACGCTGAAGATCATCGCCCGTACTCTCTTTGACCTCGACCTGAGTGAAAAGGCTCCCGCCTTCCTCGGTGACGTGGAGTTCATGATGGGATTCCTCATCAAGCGCGTGCGCTCCCTCGTCGCTCTTCCTTTGTGGTGGCCCAGCAAGAGTAACCGCGAGTTCAGGGCCGCGCGCGAGCGCTTCGACCAGCTGACCTACGGGCTGATTCAAGAGCGCCGCGCGGGGAAAGTGCGACAGAACGATCTGCTGCAAACGCTCATCGACGCCCGCGAGGACGACGGCGCGCGCATGGGCGACCAGCAGATTCGTGACGAGATCATCACGAT
>DAIPJL010000066.1:0-13654 GCA_036770305.1 Bacteriovoracaceae bacterium
GTGTTGAAGACGAGTTGCATTGAAAATCTCTCCTCTAGCTCCCCAAAATTGGCCGGGGTGGGGTATTATCTTTGTTCATTTTATTCAGGATGTCACGAGTGCGAAATTTTCAGATTGGTCAGCGATGGATGAGTGAGTCAGAGCCCGAGCTGGGCCTGGGCATGATCATGGAGACGCAGAACAAGGCGGTGGTGGTGTACTTCCCCGCGGCGAAGGTCGAGCGGCGCTATGGCCTCACCAGCGCGCCGCTGAGACGCATTCAATTCGGCGTGGGCGACGAGATTCGCTTGGCCGACGGGAGTGTGCACACGGTGCGCGCCGTGCGGGAGTCCGCCGATGGTCTTGCCACCTACACGGTGGATGAGGAGCGTGAAGTCGCCGAGCACAGTCTCTCTGATACGCTCTCGCTCTCAAGGCCCGAGGAACGGTTGTTCGCGGGGCAGGTGGACGGGCCCGAACTCTTCAAGCTGCGCTACGATCTGCTGATCCATCAGCGCAACCTTTTCCTCTCTCCAGTGCGTGGCTTCACGGGCCCGCGCTTGGCGCTGATTCCGCACCAGCAGTACGTCGCCCACGAGATCGCGTCTAGGCCCAGGCCCCGGGTGATGCTGGCCGATGAGGTCGGCCTCGGGAAAACGATTGAAGCGGGTTTGATCCTGCATCACCTGCTGCTCACGGGGCGCGCCAGCCGCGTGGCCATCATCGTGCCGGACTCATTGGTGTACCAGTGGTTCGTGGAGATGCTGAAGAAATTCTCGCTGAGTTTTACGACCATCAACCACGAGTCGAATATTGAAGACGGGCAGAACCCCTTCGAGGATGGGGAGCTCTTCATCCTCAGTTTGCGCTACCTGATGCAGGAGCCGATGTTGGCCGAGCAGCTGAAGGCACAGGACTGGGATCTCCTGGTGGTCGACGAGGCACACCAGCTGCGCTGGTCGCCGGAGAAAAGCTCTGCGGAGTACGACCTCGTGGCAGCGCTGGCGGAGATGACGGAGGGCCTGGTCTTGCTCTCCGGCACTCCGGAGATCCTGGGGCTCGCGGGCCACTTCGCGCGCCTCAGGCTTCTCGATCCCCAGCGCTTCCATGACTACGAGGCATTCTTGGAGGAGCACAGTAACTACCAAGAGATTTCCGCCATCGCGAAGTTTCTTGACACGGAGAAGGCGCTCACCGCAAAGCAGGTCGCCAAGCTCAAGGCCCTGGGCCTTGCGGCGCCGAACTCGCTGGGGGAGCGGCAAAAGACCTTGCGCGATCTCCTCGACCGGCACGGCACCGGCCGGGTGTACTTCCGCAACACGCGCCAGCGCATGCAGAGCTTCGCGGAGTTTTTCCCGCGGCGGGTGCTGCACTCGTTTGCGCTGGAGAAAGGGAAGGGCAAGCGCGCCGAGAAGGACGACTTTGAGACAAAAGTCGACTGGCTGGTGTCGCACCTCAAGGAGACCAAGGGCAGTAAGACGCTCTTGCTCTGCCACGAGCGCGACCTGGTGGTGGCGCTGGAGGCTTCGCTCAAGCAGAAGAGCTCGGCGAAGGTCGCCTTCTTCCACGCCGGCATGCCCCTCCTGCACCGCGACCGCGCGGCGGCCTACTTCGCCGACCCGGACGGAGCGCAGCTGCTGCTCTCGACGGAGGTCGGCTCGGAGGGAAGGAACTTCGAGTTCGCACAGCACCTCGTACTGCTCGACCTCCCCAGGCTCCCGGACCTGCTCGAGCAGCGCATCGGTCGCTTGGATCGCATTGGCCAGAAGAACGACATCCACATTCACGTGCCCTACCTGAAGGGCGGGAGCGAAGAAGTGCTCTTCCGCTGGTACCACGAGGGCCTGAACGCCTTCGAGAGTTCTCCGCGCGGCGCGAGCGAACTCTACGCAACTATCCGCGAAGAGCTGCTGCCCTTCGTGCAGGCAGAGAATTTTGAGGAGAAGGACTTCGCCGCTCTGCTCGCGCGCACTCGCGACTTGCACAGTGAGATCGAAGCGCGCCTCGAGGAAGGGCAAGATCGGTTGGTGGAACTCAACTCCTTCGACGAGGCCCGTGCTCACGGGCACATCGCGAACCTCAAAGAGGTGGAGGCTTCGACGGCGCTGCGAGATTTTCTCCTGCAGCTCTGCGAGCGTCTGGGAGTCGACGTGGAAGACCTGGACGGCGAAAGTTATTTCATCAAACCCAGTGATACGATGCTGCTGCCGCATTTCCCCGGACTGCCGCACGAGGGCATGTCGGTGACCTTCAAGCGGGAGGTGGCCCTGCGGCGGCCAGAGCTGCACTTCCTCACCTGGGATCACAGCTTGGTCCTAGGGATCATGGAGCTGATCGCCTCGAAAGAAATGGGTAACGTGACGGTGGCGAGTTTTAAGTTACGCGCCCCGGAGCCATTCTTGTTAGAAGCGTTCTTCACGCTCCACTGCGTGGCCGATCGCCGGCTCATGCCGGAGAAGTACTTCCCGCCGACGCCCCTGCGCGTGCTCATCAACGGAAAGGGCGCAGACCTCACCGCGAAGCTTCCCAAGAAGGCGCTCGATGACGCCCTCGAGGCGGCGAGCGCGGAGAAGCTCGCACAGGTGCGCGGGCTCTCGCGGGACGCCCTCAAGGAACTCCTCAAACAGGCGAAGGGCCACACGCTGGCGCGTGCCAAGCAGTACAAAGAAAAGTTCACCACCGAGATGCGTGGCTACTTCGACGCCGAGATCAAGCGTCTCGAGGAGCTGCGGGCGGTGAACTCGACGGTGTCGCTGCAGGAGATCGTCGCGCTCAAAACGCAGAAACTCAAACTCGAAAAGGCGATGGGTGAGGCGCAGCTGACCCTCGATTCCCTTCGCATCGTCCTCTAGGAGTCCCCTATGAAAATTCGTCCCGCGCTCTTTCCCGACGTCGATACCATCGCGCAGATGCAGGTGGCCATGGCCTGGGAGACGGAAGAGTTTCGTCTCGATCCGGCGACGGTGCAACGAGGCGTTCAGGCCGTCATCGATGATCCCAGTAAGGGCCGCTACTGGGTTGCGGAAATGGACTCCATGGTCGCCGGCTGCCTCCTCACGGTTCCCGAGTGGAGCGACTGGCGCAACGGAACCATCCTGTGGATCCACTCGGTGTACGTCGCTCCGGAGTATCGTGGCAAGAGCGTGTACCGCGCCCTCTACCAACACGTACAGGCCCAGGTGACGCAAGAGCCAGCGCGCTACAAAGGGATTCGCCTCTACGTTGATAAGCGTAATCAAAGCGCCCAGGCGGTTTATAAAAAGTTAGGGATGAACGGCGAACACTATCAGCTCTTTGAGTGGATGCCCTGAGACTTTTTTGGGTGGGGAAGTGAGGCCGGGGTAAGGACGGTGATGGGTGTGGCGGGAAGTGGTGCGAAGGACAAATTCTTGTCGCTTCAGGGATAGTTGGTGGACTTTTGTGGAGTCCCTTCCCCCGGCTCGAGTTCCTTAGAGCATCTTGCGTGCCAACCTTGATTCTGTCGCAAGTCTCGATAATTTCATTGCGGGCTACAGGGGGTGGGAGCAAAATGAGTCTAGGCCCCGGGCCGCCAGGGTCAGTTAGGCCTTTTGATGCTCTATGCCGGAGTGGCACAATGGAACTAGGTTTTTTTTTCACCAATCCCGAAGACAGTGAGCGTCACCTCGATCAGCTCGAAGCCCAGGCCCGCGAGCTAGGGCTGACCATCGTGGCGGCGGAGAGCTCGGCGACGGATCTCTACTTTGCTCGTCACGTCGATGAGACTCCCTCTCGGACCGGGCTTAAGATCGCCCTCGGCAGCGGGTGGAGTGAGACGCAGCTGAAAAACGACGGTTACCATTTTCACGCCACCCACGCCCTCACCGCGAGCGAAGCGCGCCTGCTGCTCGCGTGGGCACTGGAGCGACAGGAGCTCCGACGCGTTTCTCCGCTGCGCCACCAGCTCGGCAACCTCGTGGTGATCCTGCTCTCCCGCATCATGCGCATGAAGAACTCCCCGGACGCCGCCGAAGACCTGGCCGCTCTCGAGAACCTCCACCAGCGGCTCACCGACCTCTACAAAGAGTTTGATGCCCTGGACGTGCCTCGCTACTAGGCCTTCGCGGGACGCAGATTCTGCGTGAGGCCGATCAGCGCCTCGAGCGTGAAGGGCTTTTTGATGACGTGCTTTACGCCGGCGTCTTGGATGTCTTTGTCGAGCATGGTGACGTAGCTCGACATCATGGCGATCTCGCCCTTGAAGTGCTTGATGCGGTTAGCTTCGTGGACGAAGTCCAAGCCGTTGCGCTGAGGCATCACGACGTCGCAGATCACCAGGTCGAACTGGTTACTGCGCAGCTTGAGCAGGTCGAGGGCAACGTTCGGGGAGCGCGCGGCGACCACGAAATGACCCTGTCGCTTCATCTCGTCGCACACCAGCTCGAGGATTTCGATTTCGTCGTCAACTACTAGCACCTTTGCCATTTCCGCCCCCTGAGGTTTACCAACAGAGATATTGTCGGACGAATTTCTAGAAACTGGGGAAGTTTAATATAAAGATTTGCGGCCTTGAACCTTAACGGGCGTTTAGCGTACGCTTAGTAACCAGCGAGTTTTCCATTCTTCTTCCTGCGCTTTCAACTGTCCCGCGGGAGTGATTTCAACGCCTTTGTCCTGGCCCTTAAGTTTGTCGCTGATCTCTCCTAGGGAGATCTCCTCTCCGCGGTTTAGCGTGAGCTCGGTGCTCAGAGATGTTAGGCCTTCTTCATCGACCGGCGGGGGCACGACGACGACGCTGCCGGGGGGAAGTTGAACTCCCGCGGGGACGACTGGACGCGGCCGCGTCTTTTGACTGAACTTCAGGTGGTACACGTCTGCGCGCCGCACGCAGGTGACCTCGAGCTCCCGCTGGTCCACCACCAGGGTCGCGGATTTCCCGGAGTCGAGAGTGATGCGGCTCTGCTCCCGTCGCTCGTCGTTCGACTGCTGGGCGAGAGCCCCGAAGCTTTTGGTGCGCAGGTTGGCCTCGGCGGATTTTTTGACCCGCTGAGAGATCTTGTTCACTTCGAGCTCACAGAGCTCAGGGCGATGGTTCTGTGACGAAAAGTCTCGCCGCGCTCGGGGGAGTCGATGCTGAATCCAGCGATCGATCAGCTCGGCGCGTTCATCCCCGAAACTCAGACTCAGGCAATGGCCCTCACGGTGCACCCTGTCGGCCTGGGTGAGCACCGGAGCGAGGATCTCGCTGGCGTCGTTGGCCTCTGTCACAGAGCTGAAACACAGGCGCTCAACGGCGCCGATTGCACTTTGCATGAAGCCGAAAAGCAGCCAACAGGCTAAAATGGATCCAGCGTGAGTCCTTCTCATGCCATGAGTATACTAGGGATTCGGGAAATGAGCGAAGCGAAGAGTTACGAGGACCAGCAAGGGAACACCGTTTTCACCGCCGCCTATCACAAGGCGCGGGGCTACTGCTGCAAGTCCGCCTGTCTCCATTGCCCCTACGGCTTCACTCTCAAGAAGCTCGGGGTGCAGTTCCAGGACTACGACGACTCACGGAAGGCGGAGGCGCTCGCGATTCTCCAGGAGGCCAACGAAGCGAACTTCGATCTCGCGGCGTTCACCGGAGAGAACATCAAGTTCATCGAGGTGAAGCAGCACGTCGCGGGGCTCTTGGTTAAAAATCACATCGTCGTGAAACGCATTTTCTTGCGCGAGCACTTTCGCTCTCAGGGCCTCGATAAGGACATCGTCGAGAGCTACTACTTCTCCTAGCGCAACGCGAGCAGCACCTGCTTTGCTTCCGTGCTCTCCAGCTCCGGTGGGTTAGCGTTCTTCAGCGATTGGAAGGCAATAAAACTGAAGACCAGCAAGACCCAGGGGCGGATGTGACGAGCGGCGCTCAAGAGTTCACGTACTTCCATAGAATCCTCCGTGCAGAAGCGGATTTTTGAGTAAGGGCCCACGTCTCGCCTGATTCCAGACGAGCAGAGCGAAGCGATCCCTGTGAGAGATTGAAAACGAGCTAGCTAAGGTAGTAGCGATCCAGCGCCTCGAGATCGCTGTCGACCGCCGCGAGGAGTTCGAGGAGGTCCCAGGCCATCTCAGAGGCGAGGCGCTGGTCCACGTCGTAGCGGTCAGAAATCTGGCCAGAGAGACGTTCGCCGAGCTGGGTCATGTTCATGTCGAGAGCGGTGCGTGTGTGTTTGCTCATAATGTCCTCCATGACAAAAAGAGTGTGTGCCCTAAGTGTTTGAACTGATCAGTAGACGCGCAGAAGTCCGACCATCACGCCGCGGATTTCAACCTCGCGGTCCTTCAGCACAATCGGTTGCATGGTGCTGTTCGCGGGATGGAGCTCGACCTGCTTTGCCTTCTTAAAGTAGCGCTTGAGCGTCGTCTCGTTGTCGATGACCGCGACGACGATCTGGCCATTGTCCGCCTGAGTCTGGTGGCGAATGACCGCGACGTCACCGTTCAGGATGCCGTCTTCGATCATGCTTTCGCCCTTCACCTTCAGCGCGTAGTGCGTGCCGCGTTTGAGCATCGTCTGAGGCACGGCCACGGTGTCGGTGTTCTCGATCGCCTCGATGGGCACGCCGGCGGCAATACTACCGAGGAGTGGGATCTCTTCGGTACCCTGGGAGGACATGTGCGCCGGCGTGAGACCACGCACCGAGTGTGAATCATTGTTGAGGTACCCGCCCTGGGTGAGGTAGCGGATGTAGTCCTGTACCGAACCGAGTGACTTGAAACCAAAGTGCGCTTGAATCTCTTTCTGCGTCGGCGCGAATCCCTTCTCGCGGACGAAGTCGGTGATGTAGTCGAGGACGTCTTTTTGTTTTCTTGTCAGAGCCATGGTTTGCCTTCCGTAATGTTTCCGTAAAAACAACTATACCGTAAGTTTTCCGTAATGCAAGCCCCCTCCTTTACTTTTCCGTAGGGGCGCCGCTGCGCAGAGTGGTAGGGGCGCTACTTCTTGCGCTCGGGGGGAGTCTTGAAGCGCGATATGAAGCTACACCGTTGGCAGAGTTCGGAGCGCAGCTCCCCGGCCTGGAAGCCCGCCAGCAGGTCCCGCGCCCGTGGCCCGTCGATGATCTGCGCGAAGCTCTCCTCGAAGACATTACCGAGAAGATTGCCCGCTTCTTTATCTAGGCAGCAGGCCACAACGCGGCCATCAGCATGAATGCCCACGTGCTGCGAGAGGGCGTGGCAAAAGCCCTTGTCTCCCAGCACCGGGGCCGCAAGTGAGGGCCACTCGAAGCGCGTGTCGAAGTGAAAGTAGATTCTCCCGGTGATGTTCTTCGAGCGCCGGTGCGCGACGTTGAGGCGCTCGTTGATCCCAACACCGAAGAAGCCGCAGATCTCGTCGATGAAGTCCTGGTTCTCGTCCCGAGCTTGGGTCGCGCCGGGCAAGTTCCACATGCGGTAGTTGATGTAGAGATCGGGCCTCGCCTCGAGCGCGATGCGTGAGAAGGCGAGGATGTCATGCAAATAAGGGCGCCAGTCTTTTTGTGGGAAATTATCTTTGAAACTGTGAATGGAAAAATTAATCTGGCGAAGCGCCGGACTCAGTAAGACCTCGGTCGGATACTGTCCGAGAAGAGTGCCATTCGTGGTGAGCATGACCGGCATCCTTTCAGCTTCACAGTGCTGGAGGATCTCTTTGAATTTGGCATGGGCCAGAGGTTCGCCCATCAGGTGCAGGCACACTTCCGGTGTGAAGGGCTTGACCTGCGCGAGAATGTTCTGGAATTCGTCGAGAGAGAGGTAGCGCTTGGGACGTTCGACTTCCGGACAGAAAGTACACTGGAGGTTGCAGACGTTCGAGATCTCAAGGTAAATCCGTTGAAATCTCTTCACGCCGCAACCCCCAGGGCAAGGGTCTTAGAACTGGTAGAGCGCGGACACGCCGACGATGCTCAGAGCCGAGTTACGCACGTCCTTCGACTTCACATCCCTCAGATTATAAGAACCGCTCAGCAGGAGGTCCTTAGAGGCGCGGTAACTGAGACCGAGGCTGTAGTTGAAGGTGTTGCTGGCGACTAGGTCGTCAGCGTTTTTCTTCGCCTTCACCTTGGAGTCGAGGTCGACGTTGACGCCGGCGCGCACGAAGGTGGTTTCGTTCATTTGGTACTGGCCCGCAGCGCCGACCTTGTAGTCGAGGTGAGGCTTGAAGGTTGCCTTCACGTCGTTCGCCTTGTCCTTGGTCGTGCCTTCCATGTTGTACTCCAGGCCCACCACTCCGACGTACTGCCAGTTGCCTTTCTTCTGACCGAGGTTGAGCTCCACCGCAGCGGCGTTTTTCCCGTCCAATCCGTTGGTGCGGGAGCCGTCGATCTCCTGATCGCCAATTTTCGCCTGGAGCGTACCGACTACATCCATGATCAGATCGCTTTCGAGCGCGCGGTAACGAGCGGCAAGAGTCGGCTCGTTGATGCCTGCCTGCGTGGTGAAGGTATTGTTGCCACCTGAGCGAGTTTTCACGTCGACGTGAGCCATGCTTAGGCCAAGGGTGAGAGAGAGGTTGTCCGAGAGGGCGTAGCCGAGGTCTTGGTTCACGCCGTAACCCATGTAGAAGGAGCGGCCCTCATCAGTTTTTGCGTTCCCGGCCAGGATGCCGAGGCCCGTTTCACCGAATTTTGTTCCCTGGTTAGGGAGGTACATCAGATCCGAGATCTGGCGCTCAGCGGCCAATGCTGAGAAAGAGGCGATTGATACTAGGCCAGCGATCACGAAGCGTTTCATGGGTCTCCTTCGAAAGTGTTTTCGTCCTAAAAGTATTAAGTGAGTGCTTTGATATGGAAAGGAAAAGTTTATGACATCGCCGGGGGGAAGGGGCGGTAGCTCAGAGCGGTAATTTCCCAGCTGATGGGGCCCTGTGGGGTGTGCACGAGGACCTCGTCGCCCACGCTCTTGCCGAGCAGGGCCGTGCCGATGGGAGAGCGCCAGCTGACGAAGCCCCGCTCGGTGTCGACCTCGTCGACGCCGACGATCACCCACTGCTTTTCCTGGCCTTCCTCCGAGCAGGCGCTCACGGTGGCGCCAAACTGCACCTTGCTCGATGTCACGGTGGCGGGGTCGACGACCACCGCCGCGTCCAAGCGCGACTGCAGGAAGCGCACCCGGCGGTCGATCTCGCGCAGCCGTTTTTTACCGTACTGGTAATCGGCGTTCTCGGAGCGGTCTCCGTTGCTGGCCGCCCACTGCACGAGCTGGCACACTTCTGGCCTCTCGCGGCGGAGCAGCTGGTGGAGCTCGTCGCTCAAGCGCTGGTGGCCCGCGGGGGTGATGTAGTTATTTTTTTCCATCGGTGCTATGCCGAGCCCACTCGGCGCACTCCTGGAGGCCCGCCCGTAGTTCGGGCGGGAGCTCGCGCGTTTCCCATTGGAAGAGGAAGGCGTCGTCGAGGTGGCCGTAGTCGCTGGCCATTTTTTTTTCGAGCGCGTCGATGAAGGGAACGAGGTCGCGGTAGGACTCGGGCCGTGTTTCGTTGACGGCACGATGGTGCAGCTCGACCAGGCGGCTCTGGCGCCAGCCCCGCGGCCCGTTCAGGATGCGCTGGCGCTGCCAGATGTAGTAGAGGCCGGCGAGAAACACCAGTACGGCGAGTTCCAATCCAATCTCGAGGAGAGTCTCAGTGCTCACGGCGATCCCTGCGGAGGTTAGTCATCACTAAGTTTAGGCAAAAGGCGCAGTCTTCGACAAGAACGCTTTGCTCGGGTACCGGAGCTATGTGGTGGGAATATCAATGGAATCCCCGGAACTGTGCCTCCCGAAATGTGGCTTGAGTTGGCCTGGGATTACGCCGATAAAGCAGCATAGGACACTAGGGGAAGGGAGTCCGCTATGATGCACGCAACCACGATCCGCGATCTCTTGAAGTCGACGCCGCTGACGGAAGACTTCTTCAATGGCCTCGACGCCTTCCAGCTCAATTACATTGAGATGTGTTTCAAGAAGTCCCTCGACGAGCAGATCGGCATGATGGGTGAGGTGGAGTTCCACAACTACCAAATCTTCCTGCGCTATAAAAACGAGTACCTCGAGGACTTCTATCCGGAGCTGAAGAAGGGCGACCATAAGCGCCACAAGAAAGCCTCCTAGCGCCCCCGAAAACTTCTCGGTAGCATGAGAGCGTCCAAAGGATGCTCTATGACTCGTTCAGTTTGGCAGCAGGCGACCGCGCTCCCTTCTCCCCGACAGGCCGACGTGGCGATCGTCGGCGCTGGCATCGCAGGCCTTTCACTCGCGTACTGGCTGCGCGAGCTCAAGCCGCAGCTGCGCGTGAGCGTCCTGGAGGCGGGACCAGCGGTGGGCAGCGGGGCGTCGGGCAAGAACGCGGGGTTCAACACCGTGGGGAGCACGCACTACGTCTCGAGTCTCATCGAGAAGCACGGCGTGGCACGGGCCCGGGAACTCTGGGACTTCAAGCAAGAGTCGCTGCGCCTCATGCGCGAGCACCTCTTCACGCGCTTCTCCGTGTCGCAGGTCTTCTGGGGGTCGCACACGCTTTACCGTGATCCGCAGGTCCTCCGGCAGCACGCCGCCAATCTCTCTGGCCTAGGAGCGAGCAACTGGCAAACGCAGGACGGCGCCGCCCTCGCCGCGCAGGGCCTGGTGGGGTTCGCGGGCGCGCTCTCGCTGGTCGAAGACGGAGCTCTCCATTCGCTGCAGCTCTTGGAGGCGTTGCGAGAGCACCTGCAGGAGCGGGGCGTGGAGTTCCACTTCGAGCAAGCCGTGGCGTGGGGCGAAGCCGATCCGCAGGGCGTGCGTTTGCAGCTGGCGCGCGGGGAGCTGCGCTGCCAGCGGGTGTTCCTGGCGCTCAACGGCTACGCCGGCCAGTTTCATCCGCAGCTCGCGGGCTGGGTTACGCCGAAGCGCGCGCAGATGCTCTCGCTCGAGTTCGCGCACCGTCGCCTCGCCGGGAACTTCTACGACCCGCCTCACAAGGTGTACTTCCGGCAGCACCCGGCGAGCGGAGAGCTGCTGGTCGGCGGCATGCGCCTGCTCGACGAGGCCCAGGAGAACTCCGACTTCGACCGCGTGTCTGCGCCGATCCAGCAGGCGCTCCAGGCCTACGCCGAAGAGCTCTTCCAGGAGAAGCTGCGCGTGCGAGCGCGCTGGGCCGGCATCATGGGCTTCACGCAGGAAGAGCAGCCCTACATCCGCGCCGTCGACTTCCTTCCGCACACCACCTTCGTCGGAGGCTTCTCGGGCCATGGCATGGGTCTGGCCTTCGGGGTCGCCCGCGAGGCAGTCCTGCGGCTCTAAGGGTAGAGGAAGAGGTCCACCGGGAGGGCGAGCCGAACCTGGCTGCGCGTGGGGATCGTGTGGTGGTAGACGAAGCCCGGGAAGACGACCGCTTCGCCACTCTTCGGGGTGTACGCGAGGTCGGCGAAGGGGGACTGGAGCTGCGGCGGGAGGCCGCGGTTCGCGTTTCCGCGCGGATCACTGAGCACGAGGTCGCCGTTGCCGTCCTCGCCGATGGAGTCGTCGATGAGAAGGTAGAACACGGAGCTCAGTACGGCGTTGCTGTGGTTGTGGCGCGGGACGAAGTACCCGCTGCGCATGCCGGTCACCCAGCCTTGGACTTTCTTTCCCTCGAAGTCCGCGAGGGAGGCGCCCCAGTGCTGGAGGTACCTTTCGAAGGTCGGGAGCACGACTTCCTGCTTAAAGCGCTGCAGCTGCGGCCCGAGAGTGAAGATGTCCTGCTCTCCCTGGTAGCGCGTGTAGGGCGCAGCGAGATCGGTGATCGCCAGCAGCTCCGCACAGAGCGCCGCTACCAGAGCCTCGTCGGCGATCTTTTCGCGCAACACCGGCGTCGCCCAGCACGGGTTGAATCCGAAGTTTAGCATGGCCGCGACCTTGGCAAGTTTTTCGTCACGGCTTCATGCTACCAGGCCCTCCGCGAGATGTCATACGATTGCCGAAGACGGGGGAGACGAATTTCCTCGACGACTCCGACGCGGGACTTGCTAGAATACTCCCCAACGAAAGGCTTCCGGATGCAGCACATCGACAAACTTCGCTCCCTCGCGCGGCGCTCGCCGCTTCCTCTCGAGATCCGGCTCGCGCGTCTGCGAGCTCTGCGCGAGGAAGTGCTCCGGCGGGAAGCGGAGGTGAAGCGGGCGCTGGCCGCGGACCTCGGGAAGTGCTCCTTCGAAGCCTACGCGTCCGAGATCGCCGCGGTCCTGGGCGAGATCAAGCACCTCGAAAGAGATCTCCCGAGCCTGGTGAAGCCCCGGCGCGTGAGCACGCCACTGGCCCTCCAGCCGGGGTCGAGCTTCATTCACCCCGAGCCCTACGGCGTGGTGCTCGTCATCGCTCCCTGGAACTACCCCGTCCAGCTCGCCCTGGCGCCGCTGGTGGGGGCCATCGCCGCGGGGAACCGGGTCGTGCTGAAGCCCTCGGAGATCTCCGCGCACTGTGCGCCGCTCATCGAGCAGCTCGTGAGCTCCGTCTTTACCTCAGACGAAGTGCTGGTGGTGCAGGGAGGCGCGGAGGAGACCCGTGCCCTGCTCGAGCAGCGCTTCGATTACATCTTCTTCACCGGGAGCACCGCCGTTGGCCGAATCGTGATGCAGGCGGCGGCCCGGCACCTGACGCCCGTCACCCTCGAGCTCGGCGGCAAGAGCCCCTGCCTGCTCGACGAGAGCGCGGACCTTGTCCAGGCCGCTCGGCGCATCGCCTGGGGTAAGTGGATGAACGCCGGTCAGACCTGCGTCGCCCCGGACTACGTGCTGGTGCCGGAGGCGCTCGAGCAGAAGTTTCTCGCGGCCCTGAAGGACGCTCTCGAGCGCTTCTACGGCACGGACCCGCGCCGCAGTCCGGACTACGGTCGCATCATCAGCCAGCGCCATCACGGGCGCCTCGTGGCGCTCTTGCAGCACGCCGAGATCTACCACGGCGGCGACGCCGACGCGGCATCACGCTACCTCGCGCCGACCGTGCTCACCAAGGTGGACGTGGGCTCGCCCTTGATGGAGGAAGAGATCTTCGGGCCCCTGCTCCCGGTGATCCCGTACCGGGATTTCGCTCAAGCGATCGACTTCATCAACCAGAAGCCGAAGCCGCTCGCCTTCTACTTTTTCTCGGAGAACCGCCGGCGGCAGGAGGACGTGCTCGGACAGGTGTCCTTCGGCGGTGGCTGCGTCAACGACACGGTCCTCCACCTCGCCAACAGTAAGCTCCCCTTCGGCGGGGTCGGTGACTCGGGCCTCGGTGCCTACCACGGCGCCGCGAGCTTCGAGACTTTCAGCCACAAGAAGAGCGTCTTCCGGCAGACGACCCTGGTCGACGTGCCGGTGCGCTACCCGCCCTACGCGCAGAAAGAAGGGCTGGTAAAAAAACTTCTCTAGTCGAGCTTGCGGTCCACGCAGGCGGCGCTGATGAGAACCCGTGTGCCGAGGCGGCGCTCGAAGTGGCGGCACTCGCGGCCCTGCTCCGTGCAGTCGAAGACCATGTAGGCCTGGCCCGAGTTGTTCTGCGCCATCACGGCGTTGTCGGCGCACCAGCTGAGGTAGTCGAAGTCGTGGTCGTCGTTGAACTGCGCCTGGGCGGTGGTGCTGACGAAGAGAAGAGCGATGAGAAAGTGCATGGGGCCTCCGGAAGGTTAAGTTCTGTTTACTTAGCACGGTGCTCAGGCCCAGGGCCTGCGAGGAATGGGGGGCGGTGAAAAAACTATAGGCTCGCCTGCGGTTGCCACGAGTGGGGG
>DAIPJL010000067.1:0-13493 GCA_036770305.1 Bacteriovoracaceae bacterium
CCACTGGCCCGCGTGAAGCTGGCGCGCACCAGCTCGACTTTCTTGGCCCAGGATTTCTTCCGCTCGCGCATGCTCTGATTATGACGAGAGTCAGGATTTTTTTCTATGATTTCCCTCAGTCGCTTTGCTACCTTAGGCCCATGAACTGCGAACTCTGTCAGTCCTCGGGTCCTCTTTCTGCCTTCTCGGTCCATGCCAGGGCCAGCGAAGTGCAGCTCTGCCAGGCCTGCCTGCGCGGCGCGCGGGACGGGGATCTGTCGGAGGCGGCGCACTGGCGCTGCCTGAGCGAAGCGATCTGGCACGAGAAGAGCGAGGTCAAGGCCCTCGCCTACCGGCTGCTCACCAAGCTGCAGCGCCAGGACCTGCTGGCCGACGCCTATTTCAGCGACGACGAAATGCTGTGGGCGGCGGTGGAAGATGAGCATCGGGACGAGATCGTCGTGAAGGACTCCAACGGCACACGGCTCTTGGCCGGCGATAGCGTGACGCTCATCAAGGACCTCGAGGTCAAAGGCGGCGGCTTCACGGCGAAGCGTGGCACGCTGGTGAAGAACATCGCGCTGACCCATAACCCCAAGCACATCGAAGGCCGCGTGAACGGCATCCAGATCGTGCTGGTGGCGGAGTACCTGAAGAAGGCCTAGGCGGCCGAATCGTCGTCGAGGCTTTCCCGCAGCAACATCTTGATCAGGGACTGATAGGGCACGTCGCGCTTGTTCGCCATGAGTTTGATTTCCTCAAGCAGGTCTTCCGGAAGACGCAGCGAGATCGTCTGAGTCGAGGGCTTAAGGTTGGGGAAGCGCACCCCTTTCCCACTTTTCTTGAGATCGAAAAAGTCCGTCGCATCGTTCTTCGCCCAGAACTCGCGCTCCTGATCCTCGGTCTTGAACTTCGGGATCTTTTTAGTTTTGCTCTTCATAGGCCTTCCTCTCTTTGCGACTCATATCCCGAGCCGATATCACCCGGATCATCGTTTTCTTTCTCACCGTAAAAACGATGGTCAGAAGTCTGCCAGCGTTGGTTACACCGAGGGCAAGGTAACGCTTCTCCTGATCCTGAGAATACGTATCCAACACAATGAGCGGACGATTAAAGAACACTTGCTCCGCTTCTGTCTTCTTTACCTGATGGAGTTCCCAGTTCTTTTGCTCGTTTCCCTGGTCCCAGTCAAAGCTTTCACATTTCTTGAGAAGATCGAGAACATCCATTAGTGTATATTACCACTATATACTAAAAAGTGCCAGCCGAGATGTATCGGTAATATCAAAGACTTAGCAAGCTGATCGCTAGAACATATTTTTGTAGTGAGCCTCATCAAAGCCGAAGCCCAGCACCTTGCCCTCCTTCTCGAGGATCGGCCGCTTGATCATCGAAGAGTTGGCGCTGATGAAGGCCGGGACTTTGCTCGCCGGGAGCGCCGCGAAGGTCTCTTGGTGCTTGCGGAAGGTCGGGCCCTTCTTGTTCAAGGGCCAGTCGCCGAAGGCCTCTCGCCAGCGCTCGAGTTCAGTGGTGGTAGGTGGTGTCTTCTTGAAGTCGACGAACTCGTAGGAGATCTTCGCCTTCTCGAGGAAGGTGCGCGCCTTCTTGACCGTGTCGCAGTTGGGGATGCCGTAAAGTCTGATCATGGATTCAAACTATCGAATTGTACTGAATTTGGCCAGGTTGCATATTACGTCAAATTGACGTAATACAACCTTGGAGATCAAACATGAAAAAATCACCATCGTCGAAGTCCAAGAGGTCACGAAGCATGAGCACTAAGAAAATTTTTGGGCTCAAGGAGATGCAGCAGCGCTTCGGGCGCATGAGCTTTGGCCGGGCGCTGCGGGCGTGGCGCATGAGCGAGGAGCTCTCACAGACTGAGCTTGCGCGCCGACTGGGAGTGACTTCGTCGACGCTCGCGGACCTTGAGGCCGGTCGGCGGATTCCGACGCCGGCCCGTGCTGCCAAGATCGCCCTGAAGCTCGGTCACCCCATCGCGACCTGGGTGGAGCTGGCGCTGGAGGATCAGTTTTTGCGGGAGAAGCTCCCCCTCGTCGTGAGCGTTAAGGCCGCATAATTCTGAGGATTTTTATTTCTTGAGCTTTTCACTCAGTTGCCGATAAGGGCTTCGTGAAACTCTTTGTTTTTCTGCTTCTCCTTAGCACCACCGCCTGGGCGCAGAAGAGCGCGCGTGCGCTGGCCTATTCGCTTCTGCAGGAGAGCTGGCGGGTGCCGAAGACCCGCGCGCAGGCGCTGGAGGCCTTCAAGGCCCTGCCGGACATCAAGAAGCGCCTGGACAAGGACGCGCTTCGGCTGAACGTGCAGGGGATCAACTTTGACCTCACCTACGGCCTTCAGGGCGAGAAGATCGACTGGGTCAGCTGGCGCTCCCAGGGCGCGGGCACGCAGGTCTACGATCAGCTGGTGCTGCTGGTCACGCCGGCCGAGATCGAGCGCGCGCGCGAGCGCTTCAAGAAACAGAGGGGCCATCGCCGCGGGCAGTTCTTGGATGTGGAGAGCGAGGGCGTGGTCTTTCGCTTTCACTTCGAGACGCGCACGCTCTACTCGCTCACCATCACCGACTGGGGGCGCGGGCCATGAGATCACTGCTGCTCTTTTTTTTGCTGGTGACCGGCGCCGAGGCCCAGGACATGGTGGGCTGCGAGGATTGCCAGAAGCTTCCCGGAAGGCCCGCGCTGGGTGAGGTGCCGAAGCTCAGCGAGATCGCCACCAGCGCGCAGATCCAATCGGCGCCCTGTCGCGTGCTAGACACCAGCGACGAGCAGATGGAAGACTGGCTGGACCTCGACGAGTCCGGCGCGCGGCGCTCGGAGAGCATCCACGGCGTCAGCTTCGAGAACGAGCGGGTGGAAGATCTGGAAGCCTTCAAGGTGCTGACCACCGCGGTGAACTACTTCGGTGAGCCGGAGCCCGGTCGCCAGCGCAGCTTTTCTTCTCAGTGCAAGAAGGTGCGCTGCGCGCTCAAGGAGCTCTTCGGTGACACGGCGGTGACGGGGCTCTACCTGCAGCGGCGCTACGGCTTCAACTACTCGCCCATCGCCTACGAGGACGCCCAGCCCTGGAAGAAACAGGAGCTGGCCGACGTCCTGCGCGGGATCAAGGACATGCCCCACGGCATCTTCCCGCTCGAGAAGGCCCGGCCCTTGCTGCGATTCAAGAGCGGCTATCTCCCGCAGGGCTACGGCAAAACCACCCTGGCCGATTCCTACATGCGCTACTTCGATCGCTGGTCGACCTTCAACGCGGGCGTGCGCCAGAGCACCGTGGTGCACGAGCTGGCCCACGTCATCGCCTCGAAGACGCGCGCCGACGACGACCCGGAGTGGCTGAAGTGCTCGGACTGGGGAACGGAGACGGTCCTGCAGAACGGCAAACCGGTGGAACGCTGGACCCTCGGGAAGCCGCAGTCGGTGGTCTCGCGCTACGGACGCACCGACCCCGGTGAAGACTTCGCCGAGGCCGCCATGGCCTACCGCTACAATCCCCAGCAGCTCCTCAAGATCGCGCCGGACAAGTACGAGTACCTGAAGCGCACCATCTTCGACGGCGTGGAGTACCTCAGCGAAGAGCACTGCAGGGCCCCGGTGCGTGACAGCGAGCTGCTCCGCGAGCGCGCCCAGGCGAAGCTGCAAGCGCAGCAACTCACGACGGCCGACCTGCAGACCCAGGCCCAGAGCTGCGTGCCCTTCTTGCTGAGCGTGCTCTCGCGCGGGGAAAACGTCTCCGCTCGCTCCGAGGCCTTGCAGAAGTGCGTGTCGCAGGACACGAGCACGCTCTCGCAGAAGCTCATCAGAGAAGAGCTCGCCGGTGAGCCCCTCGCCAAGCACCGCGTGACCATGATGAGGAACGTCCAGCTGCGCCTGAGCGCCGAGCAAGAGGCACAGGTGAGGACGCAGGCGCCCGCGCTCCTGCGCCAGCGCTTCGAGGACAAGGCCCTGCCGGCGGTGTGGACGCTGATTTCCCGGGTGGGCCGTCCGACGCCGACGAGCTGCGCCCCCGAGCGCTTCAGAGACGCCGCCAACTACTTCTGGGACGTCTACCACGAATCGCCGGTGCGCAACTCGGAGCAGAGCCGCGAGATCGTCGCCTTCGTCAGCCGCGCCTGCAACGACATCGCTCGGAACCGGAGCGCGACCGGCGCCATCGGCTACGAGGAGACCCGCCGCTACCTGCGGCAGGTCTTCTCAGATTAGCTCGATGACTCCCAGGTTCACCGCCTGGCCCGCCACCGCCGGCGAGAGCACCAGCTCGTAGCGCCCCGGCGCGAGGGCCTTGAACTCCACGTCGCGCGAGGCACGCGGCGGGAAGGCGATCTCCTTGCTGGTCGCCGCCCCGAGCGAGCGCACCAGGCTGAGTTCGTGGGAGACGCCGTGGGCACCGCTGATGCCGCGGTCGAAGGGCGTGCACAGGAAGCTCAAGGTGCGCGGCTTGTCGTCCGGCGCCGTGTAGCTGGAGCTCGCCTGGTAGCGCGTCCTGCCCTCTTCTTCGATCCTGGTGACGCAGTTCGAGTAGAAGTACTGCACGTCCGCGCGGTCGCTGGCGCGGTGGACGGCCTGGTAGCTTCCCTTCTGCGAGATCTCGCTCTTCACTTCCAGCACCGCGACCTCGCCGCTGGGCTCGGAGATGGCGCGCGCCAGGGTCTGGCCCACGGGCCGCAGCTCGAACTTACCGTAGAGCGCGGAGGCCCCGTCGTGGCGCACTTGCAGAATCGGCTTACTGGCGCGCAGGACGTGGTTGCGGATGTCCAGCGTGACCGGCTCGACGTCGATCTCGACGGCGGTCTCTCGGCCCGTGCCGCCGGCCATGATGAGCGCCACCTGCTGCGGGCCCGCCTTCTCGACGGCCACCCACAGATCGTCTCCGAGGGCCACTTGCTGCGTGCGGATCCCATCGCTGTTGAAGGTCAAGAGGTTCACTCCCACCGTCTCCCCCTCCAGCACGCGCTGGCGCACGCGGAAGAGCTTCGTGGCGGCGTCGGCCATCAGGTGCAGCCGCGCGCTCCCCTGCGAGCTCACGCGCAGCACATGCCGCGAGCGAGACTTCAGTGAGACCTCGTCGATCACCGTGATGGGAAAGATCCCCAGCACCTCTTGCGTCTCGGCGTCGCTCAGGGTCACCGTCGCGAAGCCCTCGCGGTCTCCCTGCAGCACCTCGCGCAGATCGACCTCCAGGTGCGCCCGCGCACTGGCCACCGAAGCCCAGAGTTCGCGCGGCCCCTTGACGCCGCGAGAGTAGCTCAGCCGGAGGGCCTTGGGCGCCCCCATGCGCGCGCTCTGCGGTGCGAGCTCCGAGAGCACGCCGTTGAACTCCAGGCGCGCACTCTCCACCGCTGCGTGGGTCGAGGTCCGCAGCACCAGGCCCTTGCCGGTGATGCCGTCTTGCGCATTCTTGTTGGTGCGAATGTTCAGGTGCAGAAAGCTTTCACCACTGCTGAGGCGCTTGTACCACTCGATGGCGGCCGGGATCTGCGGCAGGCCATAGCCCTGGGCCACGAAGGGCTCCCCCGCGAGGCGCTGCCCCGAGAGGCGCAGCGCGTGCACCACCGTGGCGGCGTCGATCTTGAGGCCCTCGAGCTTGAGCGCACTGATGAGCACCGCGGCCGCGCCGGCGAGCGCCGGCGACGCCGAGCTGGTGCCGGAGAAGGCGCGCGCGCCGGAGTCCGGATCCCCCACGGTGAGCGAGGAAAGTGGGGAGATGAGCAAGGGGCCCGCTTCGCCCAAAGGCCCAGGCCCGAGGCTCGAGTAGTACACCACGCGCCCTTCTTCCGGCAGGCCCGTGACGCCCCAGACGCGCTCGTCGAGGTCCCGGGAGACGAAGGCGCCGGCCACCAGCACCGAGTCGGGGTACATGGCGCGGCGGTTGAGGCTGCCGAGCGCCGGGCCATTGTTGCCGGCGGAGAAGCTCAGGACGATGTTGTACTTTTTCACCAGGGCGTCGATGGCCTTCGCCATGAAGTCCTGCGCCTTCACTGAGGTGAAGAAGAAGGAGTAGCTGACGTTCGCCACCTCGGCGCCGTTCTTGGCGAGCCACTCGAGGGCCACCAGCACTTTGCCGATGGTGTAGTAGGCCTCCTCGGCCTTGTCGGTGCGCTCGGAGATGTCGATGTCGACGATCTGCGCCCCCGGGGCCACGCCGTCGAAGCGCGGCTGGCCCGGGAAGTGCTGGGCCATGGCGCCGGCGACGCCTTCGCCGTGGGAGTCGCCGCTGCTCTCCGGCTGGGAGAAGCTGACGGTTTTTTTCTCGCGATCCAGCTCCGCGACGATCACGCGGTTGGTTTTTTCCAGGCCGAAGAACTCCCCGGTCTGGGAAAAGCTCCCGCGACATTCGTGGGTGGCGAAGGAGTCATCCCCGTCGAGGTCGAGGCAGACGCGCTCGCCGCGCACGCGCACCGCGAGCTTGGTGAACTTCCCGTCGGCGTTGAAGTCCACGCGGCCGCCGAAGGCCTCGCGCGTTTCATCCAGCGTTCCGACCAGGTCGTCCGCGCTCTCCGTGAGCTCCACGACGCCGAAGCTCGACGTGCTCCCGAGGCGCAGCACCTTGCGCGCGCCGGTGGTGGTGACCTGCAGGCCCGGCTGGTGCGGCGAGATGCCGTCGTCGAAGACGCCGACGGTGACGCCGCGGCCGTCGGCCCGGGGATTCGTCTTCCACAGCTCGAGGATGCCGAAGTCTTTCTTGGCGAGGTAGTGCGACTCCTCCACGACGTGGCCCTGCTTCTCGCGCTGGGCGATGGCCTCGTCCTCCAGCGCCTCGACCTGCGCCTCGAGGCGCAGCTGGTTGAGCGCCGCGACCTCTCCGCGCAGGAGCACGATGCTCTCGCCGACGGCCTCGATCCCGAGTTCCTTGGCGGCTTCTTTCAAAGCGGCGCTGTCGCTCACGCCACTCAGCACCACGGTGCGCGACCCAGGGCCCTGGAGGGAGAGCTTCTTCGTCGGGACGGCATCACCACACGCCGCGAGGATGAGGGCCAGGGGCAAAAGTAAAAAACGCATAGAGACTCCGGGGGTAGGTCTCTATTCTAGAATCCCGTGGACGAGAACAGGCAGGAGTTGAAGTTTTTACAGGTTCAACAAAGTGCTAAGAGTTTGTAACTGCGATCCTTGCCCCCCACCTCGCACTCGAATTCTTCACCGGCGCGAAGGCCCAGGACGGCGTCCCCCAGGGGCGAGAACACCGAGATGACCAGCAGAGTCTCGTCTCCCACGCGGATCATGGTGCCGCCGGCGGTGGAGGCGAGGTAGTAGCGCCGGGCCACGCCGGCGGTTTCGATGGTGAGCAGGGCGCCCAGCGCGGCCTCGTCGTCCGCCCGGAGCTCGCGCACCGGCAGCTCCTCGAGGAGCTGCAGCTCGAGCTTCAGCTCCTCGACGCGTTTTTCCTGCGCCCCGGCCAGCTGGCCCGCTTCGATGCCGCGGGTGTCGTACTTGCCGTCGGACTTCAGGTCCCCGTCGCGCACCAAAGACTGAGTGCTCCGCAACGCCTCTTCCGCCGCCTGCAGCTCGCTTTCGGTTTTCGCCAAAAGCTGGGACTTGATCTCTTGTTTGAGGCTTTTCAAAGGGCCCACTCCTGGCAAAAAACTGTGCACCAATACCTGAGAAAGACTCTATCATAAATCCATGATTTTAAAGAGGAAATTAAATCTCTCTCCTCTTTTGAGGCGAGTTCGCTTTCAATAGAATCTCTATGTTTATCAAGCGCCTCTTTCATCGTGGAGTGAACTTCCTCACCGAGCCTCATTTGAGCCAAGGTCGCGGCTACATCCACGCCGCCCAGAACCACATCCTCACGATGCTCACCACCGGCGCGCTCATGTGGGCCTACGCCATCGTGGGCCTGGTCTGCATCCCCGACTCGCCGGTCGGCGTGGTGGGGCTGATCGCCTCGGCGGTGCACCTGGTCTCGCCGCTGCTCTACCGCTTCGTCCCCTCGCCCCTCTTCAACGCCTCCGTCATGCTCGGCGCCGGCATGCTCCACCAGGGCACCTTCGCCTACTACACCGGTGGCTTCATGGGCCGCATCATCATCTGGTTCGGCATCCTGCCCTTCCTCGGCGCCATCATCGCCGGCACGCGAGGCGCGGTGCTGTGGTTCCTCATCACCACGCTGGGCACCGGCACCTTCTTCGCGCTCCACCTCGCGGGGCACCCCTTCCCCGATCTCATCAGCGACACCGGCCGCATCGTGGCCCAGGCCTTCATCGCCTTCGGCTGGATCGGCCTTTCCTCACTGCTCAGCTTCGCCTACCTCTACCAGCAGGGCCTCCACGAGAAGCGCCTCAACAAGCAGAAGGCCAACGTCGAGACCCTCTTTCGCATCCTGTTCCACGACCTCGGCAACCCGCTCTCGCTCCTGCAGATGGCGATGGAGAACCTGCGCCTCGACAAGACTCCGGAGCGCCAGGAGCGCTCGCTGGCCATCGCCTCCCGCGCCGTGCTCAACATGGTGGAGATCACCGAGAACGTGCGCCGCATGTACGCCGTGAACTCCGTCGACGGGAAACTCCAGTGCGACTGGGTGGAGCTCGCCCCGCTGGTGGAGAAACTGCGCGACATCTTCCAGCGCCAGCTGCAGGACAAGGCCATCGAGCTCACCTACTGTCCGCAGACGGTGGCGCGCACGCGCCTGTGGGTGGAGCCGAAGAGCTTCGTGAACCAGGTGCTGGCGAACATCGTCTCCAACGCCATCAAGTTCTCCCACGAGGGCTCGCGCATCGAGCTGCAAGTGAGCGAGAAAACGCCCGGCAAGATCGAGCTCGCGGTCTGCGACCAGGGCCTCGGCATGCCCGAGGACATCCTCAGGCACCTCTTCAGCGAGGAGGTGCAGACCTCCAGGCCCGGTACGCGCGGCGAGCGCGGCAGCGGCTTCGGCATGCCGCTGATGAAGACCTTCGTCGAACGCTACGACGGCGAGGTGCGGGTGCGCACCTCCACCACCGCTCCCAGCGGCACCCAGTTCATCCTCCAGCTCAAAGGAAAACTCACGTGAAGAAGAACCCCCAGCTCGACGATCTGCCGGAATCGGATTTCCTCTACGGAAGAAAGGGCCCCTGGCCGCAGCCCCAGCCGGCGCACCCCTTGGGTGAAGCCGCGGGCGTGGTGCACGTCCCCTGCCGCGAGTGGATCGACTGGTGGCTGCACGTCGGCTCGCGCTACCTCCTCACGCTGGCCCTCGTCCCCTACGAGTACGTGCGGGCCATCTTGAAGCCGGGCCTCTTACCGGTGGAGGAAAAAGAATTCGCTCGCCTGCTCTCGCACTCGATGATGTCGAAGTTCATCACCGACCAGTTCGACGACGAGGACCGGAGCATCTTCCAGAGCTTCGAGCTCACAGACAAGTGGCTCATCGACCTCGAGGCGATGCGCGTGCTGAGGCCCTTCAAAGGCATCCACGTCTCCGGCACCAAGGTGCTCCTCTCCCGCAGCGGCGACGACTACACGCCGCTGGCCATCTGGGTGGACGCCACGCGCGCGCTGATTCTCCCGGAGCAAAAAGACGCCTGGGAGCTGGCGCGCTACTACGTGCTCCAGGGCCTCGCCATCGCTGCCACTCTCGTGGTGCACCCCCTGATCCACTTCCCCTTGGACTGCGTGAACGCCATCACCAAGACGGCGCTCCCGACCTGGCACCCGCTCTTCGTGCTCTTCGAGCCGCACACGCGCTTCACTCTCTCGCTCGAGAACGCCGTGCTCAACTTCAAGTCATCACTCTTGCAGTCCAAGTGGTGGATGCCCTACGCGCCCTACCCGGCGCACCCCAACGGGCTGCGTGACCTCTTGGTCGAAGGCTACAAAGGCATCCAAGGTAACCTCTCCTATCCCGCCTACAAGTTCCCCATGTCACCGCCGCCGGTGCCATCGAGCTACGGCCGCTTCCAGGACGCCTACTGGCCGGTCTTCCTGCGCTTTGCTCAGGAGATGCTTTACGATCTGCAAGACGGCGATCACCTCGCCGCGACCTGGGCGTGGTATGTCTCCAAAGAACTCCCCGGCTTTCCAGAAAATCCTTCTCGTGACGAACTGATCCAGGCCGCGGCCAGCTACCTCTGGCAGGTGAGCCTTGGCCACTCCATCGACCACTACGACTACGGCAAGATGGACACACGCAAAGTTCCGCTGCGCCTCCGAGCGGCGCCGCCGACGAGTTCCCAGGGGAAAGTGAAGCTAAAAACACTCGTGAAGTTCTGGGACACGGCGAAGTACCGCATGGCCCAGCGGCTCTTCTTCCGTCCCACCACCGTGACCTCGCTCCTCGGCACCGACTACGACACGCAGGACGCGCGCAAGCGCCAGGCCATCGCGCGCTTCAAGGATGAGCTGCAGGTGGTGGACAAGAAGATGCAGGCCGAGGGGATCTGCTACATCCCCTTGAGCGAAGTGGCCGCCAGCATTCAGTACTAGCGGCGGTAGACGCGCTGGAGCTCGCGCGCGATGCGCTCGTTCATGTTCCCGGCGCGCGAACACATGAGGTCCGTGACGTCGAGCTGGTAGTTCACGAAGGCCTGCTGCTCGTCATCGTAGAACTCGTGGTAGCAGTCCGGCAGGCCGATGACGTGGCCGAACTCGTGGCGGATCGTCCACTGGCTATCGAACTCTTCGATGGGCTGGTTCGAGTCCATGACGATTTCGTTACCGCCGAGGCCCGTGACGTGGGGAACCACACCCGGCTTGAAGGTCAGGCGAGGCCCGTTCAGGAAGCGGCCGAAGTTGATCACCAGGGACCAGTCGCCGAAGCGGAACTCGTCTTCCACGTTGTCTTTCAAATAGGGAATGAAGCGCTCGACGCTCGGAGTGTTGAAGGGCACCACCATGCGCTTGGGGTCGCGGTGGTTCACGTCGCTTCGCACGGCGCTGGACGGGATGTCGAAGAAGTTGCGCCAGACGCGCGCGCTGAAGGCGAAGAGCTCCGTGTAGAGCGCACCGAGGCGCCCCGCCTCGCGCTCGCGCTGCACCCGTGCGCGGCAACGATCGAGGGTCTGCGCATTGTTATTGAGGCACATGCCCACGAGGTGCGTGATGACCTGCTGCTGCTCCGTTTCCGAAAGTTCACTCAGGCGGTCGACGCGCTCGGCGCTCCAGCCCTGCGTGCTGAAGAAGTGGTAGCCGCGCACGTCTTTGCTCTTGGCGCTCCGGTAGTGACTCATCCACGGCATCAGCGACTTCACGCGGGCCGCCGTCTGGTAGTTGCGGTCAACCCGCCGGGCCTCTTTGATAAAATCCTCATCGCTCACGGGCAGCTGCGCCGGGAAGGCCGCGCCATCGAGCACCGCCAGCACCGCCGGTGAGAGCTCCTTGCGCAGCAGCTGGATGTTCTCGCCGATGGTGGCGATGGAGTACACCGAAGGCCGATCGATGGGGATCCCGCCGCCGCGCTGGTTCGGGTTCGACAGGCGCAGCGCCTCGGACGAAGACCGACGAGCGTTCTCATGCGCCAACCACTTCGAGAGTCGGTCCCCCCAGCGCAGCGACTGCGCGATGGGTGGCTGATCGTTGGTCAGTTCCTTGTGGAAACTCTTCGCGAGGTGCTGGCGGTACTCCGCCGAGCTCATCTCGAGGTCGAGGTGGGGAATATCCGCATCGTGCGCAGAGGCCAGCGAAAGGGACACGAGCGCGGAAAGAGCGAGTAAAAACTTCATGGTGAATCTCCGTGTGAGGGAAGACTCCCACCGCAGAGACCGAGAGCAAACTTACACTCTCTGACACTAGTATTTTTTGCAAAAAAAGGGGCCCCGCAGGGCCCCAAAAAAGCAGGAACTATTTGATCGCGCGAAGCGTGGCTTCTTTCTGCGACTCGAGAGCAGGAACAGCGCCCGTCCAGCTGAAGTCTTCCGGCAAGGCCTTGACGTGCTTGAGCTTCATCAGGAAGTTCACCTTGTCGTTGAGGCCCGAGGTGTTCACGCCCGCGAGGTCCAGCTGCACCGCTGTGAGGTTCGGCCCGACCGGAGAAAGGATGGCGTTGAGCTCGCCCACGCGGCCCTCGAGGTTCGCCTTGGACACGATGGTCGAGAAGGTCGAGCGGCGACGGCCTTCGACCACCAGCTCGACGCGGTCTTGGCGCTCGATCACGCCCTGGACCGTGAAGGAGAGCTTCTGCGCCTTGAGGTCGAGCACGGCGTCGGTCACGCTGGCGGTCACTTGAGAGCCAAGCTCCTCGGCGGAGATCAAGTTCACGCTCATGCGCTGGCGGACGGTGATCTCGTCACCCTGACGGTCGCGCTGCGCGGCCTGGGCCCTGATGCCAACGAGGATGTGCGAGGGCACGCTGGCCTTGAGCTCGAGGGAGGTGTCCGACTTCAACGAAGCGGTGAACGGAACTTCCTGAGCGAAGGTCGGGTTCACGAACTGCACGTCGAGCTGCGCCTTCACCGGGACGCGGACCTGGTAAGGGATCTGCACTGGCTGGCGGCAGGCGTAGGTCTCGGTGCGGTAGCGAGTCACGTCGCGGCACACGTACTCGGAGTAGGGAACCTGGCGGCAGTCGTTGCGGCCCGGGACCTCGTAGCACCAGGGAACAGAGTGAGTTGTGCACTCTTGATCACGGTAGGGAACCTGACGGCAGACGCGCTCACCAGGAATGGTCTCGCAGCGGCGCTGTGGCGGCGCTGGTTCGCAGATGCGGTTGCCGTTGCGGTCGGTGTGGCAGCGGGTGCCGCCGGGGAAGTCACGGCACTCGGTGCGGGACGGCCCCTGAGTGCACTCCTGGCGGTAGCGGGTCACGTCGCGGCAGCGGCGCTCGTCGCGACGGCCGCACTCCTGGCGCGGCGGAATCCAGGAGCACTCCTGGCGGTAGCGGGTCTCGTGGCCACACTCCCGATCCTGATAGGGAATCTGCCGAGTACAAGTGGTGTCCTGCATTTCCGTGCGATGACGGGTTTCGCTCAGCACCCGCTCGAGCGACACGTGCTCGTGGGGCTGTCCCTGAAAAACGAAGTTCTGCTCGCTTTGAGCAAAGGCCGACAAACTCAGCATCATGCCCACGATGAAGGGCCAAATCGATCCCATTTCCTACTCCTTGTGAGGGTTAACGCATGGATATTAAGCAACTCCTGTACCAACTTGCTCAACCAACTAATTCACTCACTTGATGCATCGTAAGGTGCGATGCGGCCCGTGTTAAAGAGGGCCAACACGGCACTTAAGTTCAGCTTAAGAATCAAGAAATCTGGGTCGATAAGGCATTATGGGAAAGATCGGCCTCATACTGCAGTCGCAGGATTTTAGATACGCCTCCAAGACCGCTCTCAAGGTCGTCCTGGTGCCCGTGATCACCACCGCGCTGATTCTCTACTCCGTCACCATCTACCTCAGCATGAACTACTCCTTCTTCGTGGCCAACGGCTACGAAGGCAGCTCGGACATGCGGGAAGCTTTCTGGGACTACTTCGGCCATGCGCTACTAGAAGTCCTTCCCTGGGTCGCCGGCGTCTACCTCGCCGTCTTCGCCCTGGGAATTTTCCTCTCGCACCTCGTGCTCACGCCCTTCAGCAAGATCATCAAGGT
>DAIPJL010000281.1:0-1891 GCA_036770305.1 Bacteriovoracaceae bacterium
CGTGCCCATCTGCACGGCCTGGGCGCCGAGGGCCAGGGCCGCAGCGATGCCACGGCCATCGGCGATGCCGCCCGCGGCGATCACCGGGATCTTCACCCGGTCCACCACCTGCGGGACGAGGGCCATGGTGGTGAGCTCATCTCGCCCGTTGTGTCCGCCGGCCTCGAAGCCTTCGGCGATCACCGCGTCCACGCCGGCGGCCTCGCACTTGGCGGCGAGCTCCGGCGTGGCCACCACGTGCAGCACGAAAGCGCCGCGCGCCTTGAGCATGGCGGTGTAGGTTTTGGGAGACCCCGCCGAGGTGATAAAAATTTTGATTCCTTCGGCGAGAGCGATCTCGAGCTGCTCTTGGGTTTTGTCGTAGAGCAAGGGCACGTTGACGGCCAGCGGGCCTTTCGTAAGCGCCCTGGCCTTTTGCAGGTGCTCTCGCAAAAGCTCTGGCCTCATCGAACCCGCACCAATCACGCCGAGGGCCCCGGCGTTGGCCGCGGCGGCCGCCAGTTTCGCGCCGGAGTTCCACACCATGCCGGCCTGGATGATAGGAGTCCGGAGTGCGAGTCGCTGGCAAAGGGGAGTCATGGCATATCCTTAGGAAGAGCGGCGTCGGTGAGGGCGGGCGTGGGGTGCTGGAGGAGTTCGGCCAAGAGCTCGGCCGGTGTGTCTTGTTGCCAGCGTGCGCGGGTGGAGCTCTTTTTGCGGCCAAAGGCCGGGCCTTTCACGACGCCCCAGCCGGCGGCGTGGAGAGCTTTGCGAATGCTGACGGAGGCCGAGTAGGTGGCCAGTCGTGCGTCCGGCGCGCTGAGTGACCCCAGGAGCTGAAAGAACTCCTGCGTCCACAGGCCCGGCGAGCGCTTCGGCGAGAAGGCATCCTGATAAATCGCATGGGCCCGGGGGAGGCGCGCGTGGTGCGTGCGCAGGCCTTCGCGCGCATCTCCGGCGAGCACCCAGAGCGTGAAGCCATCTTGCTCAAAGCAGTACATGTCATCCGGAGTGCGCCGCAGTTCGGGCCAGGCCCAGGTGATGAGATTCTCGTCGAGTTCAGTGGAGATGAAGTGCAGGCGCTGGCCCGAGCGCTTGTGCGCCTGGAAGAACTCTTGTGTGAGGCGCGCACCCAGGCCCGTGCCGAAGCCGATCTCCAGCACCACCACCTCGTGCTGCCGCTGCAGAAGGTCTTCGAGCTGGCAGCCCTGGAGGTAGTGAAAGAGGGTTTCCTCTTTGGCACCGGCGTCGGAGTGGCAATTCTCCTGGAAGCGCTGAGAGTAAAGGGTGAAGGAGCCGTCCGCGGTGGGACGCAACTCGTGTCCTAAGGGTGCGGGAGCTGGTGGCCATTTCATTTCTCTCACCATAAGGCCTGGCCTTCTAAGGGGTCAAGGGCCCGTGCTGGCGCGCCCTCTGGTGCCTGCAAAATGTGGCGGCCTTAGGCCCCCGCTAGGGCCCTCTACCCGCTGCCAACTGCTTGAAAGGCTTGGTGCTTTACTCTACTCGGTGGAGAATTAAATAAGAGAGGGTGAGGCAGGCCTTAGACTCAAGACTAGAGCGCTTCTGTCCGATAAGACCTCGTAGGAGATTGATATGAGAGCTTCCCAACTTCGCTGTGCCCTTGCTGTGCTCTTTTTGTTCGTGAGCTATGAGGTACTAGCGGTCAACCTCGCTGGGGCCGCGAATCAAATTCAGGCATCGGTTCTTCAAGTGGTTTACTCCCATGAGGGCATGAACGCCATTGGGCCTCAGAGTCGCACACAGGAATCGGCAGCGGTTACCAGCGAAGTCGAAGAGCAGGACTTCGTGAGCGAGATGGATAAGTGCGGCGTGAGCCTCGAGACTCTTCCGCAGGACTTCAGCGGCTTCATGAGTTCCCTCGAGTGCCGCTTCCCGGCCAACAACTCTCAGG
>DAIPJL010000068.1:0-13291 GCA_036770305.1 Bacteriovoracaceae bacterium
CCTCACGGCACGCACGAGTTATTATCATCCCAAAGAGCCACGCTTCCTCACTCCGCGTGAGGCCGCCGCCTGTCAGAGTTTCCCTAACGAGTTCATCTTCTGCGGCTCGCAGACGGCCCAGTTCCGGCAGATCGGCAACGCCGTGCCACCGCTCCTGGGCCGCGCCCTGGGCGAGGAGATCAAGCGCATCGATTTCTCGGCGAAGGCACAGGCCCGCCGGCGCACGGACACGAAGATTCGTGTGAACAACGTCTTCGACTACGGCACGCCCACACACCTGTAGGGAAAAGGCTCCTATGCTGGCCCAGATCTTTAGCCTGCGCATGCTCATCACTCTCTTGATGGGCTACGCCGCAGGCCTGCCGCTCTTGCTCGTGGGGTCGACGCTGCAGGCCTGGATGACCGAGCGGGGAGTGGACCTCAAGGTCATCGGCATGGCCTCGCTCATCGGCCTGCCCTATTCGCTGAAGTTCCTTTGGGCACCCCTCATCGATCGCTTCCCGCTGCCGCCCTCGCGCCGCCGTGGCTGGATGGCGCTCTCGCAGCTGGCCTTGGTCGCAGCGATCCTGGCCCTCTCGAAGCTCGACCCCGCCCAGAACATCCAATCCGTCATCATCGCCGCCATCGTGGTGGCCTTCTTCTCGGCCACCCAAGACATCACCATCGACGCCTACCGGCGAGAGATTCTGGCAGAGGACGAACTGGGCCTCGGCTCTTCGCTCTACGTCGTCGGCTACCGCATCGGGATCCTCGTGTCCGGGGCGCTGGCGCTCTACATGGCCGACAGCATCTTCAAATCCGCCGACGGCACCGCCGACTGGTCGCGCGTCTACCAGACCATGGCCGGCGCCATGGCGATTGGCCTCGTCATCACGTTCATCGCCCCCAAAGAAGATCCCAAGCTCGAACGGCCCAAGAACCTCCAAGAGGCGGTCATTGGCCCTTTCTTGGAGTTCTTCAAGCGCCCCAGTGCCTGGGCCATCATCGCCTTCATCCTGCTCTACAAAGTGGGAGACTCCATGGCGGGCAACATGACCACCCCCTTCATGCTCCTCAAGGGCTACACCAAAACGGACATCGCCACGGTGGTGAAGGGCCTGGGCCTCTTCGCCCTCATCGGCGGCGGCGTGCTCGGCGGCGTTCTGTGCCTGAAGCTCGGCACCCTTCGCTCCCTGTGGTTCTTCGGTTTCCTGCAGGCCATCTCCACCGCCGGCTTCTGCTGGCTGAGCTACGCCCCGGTGTCGCTCTTGAACCTGTCTCTGGTGATCGGCTTCGAGAACTTCTCCGCGGGCCTGGGCACCTCGGCCTACTCGGCCTTCATGGCGAGCATGACCAACAAGAAGTTCACCGCCACTCAGTACGCTCTCTTGTCCGCGCTCATGGCGATTCCTCGCACCGTGCTCTCGTCCCCCACCGGCTGGATGGCACAGGAGATGGGCTGGGAAGGTTTCTTCTTGTTCTGCACGCTGATCGCCGTACCGGGGATGGCGCTCATTCCGCTGCTCACCAGAAGAAGAGCCAGCGCAGGCCACAGCCCAGATGCTGCATGATTTTTTCGACGCGCTCCTGCTGGGCCTTGTCGACCGCGCTCTGGCGCGTGATGCGCGCGTAGCTGCAGGCATCGTGGGTGAGGGGCCCGGCGCCCGAGTCGTGCTGGTACTTCTTGAGGGCCTTTAGCGCGAGCAGCTCGCGGACCACCTCGACGTGGGCGTGCTTGACCGCGTAGATCAGTGGGGTGCGACCGGCCTCGTCTTTTCTCTCGAGGTCCGCGCCCGCGTTCAACAGGCCCCGGATCAGGTCGCCGTCGCCGCGCTTGACGGCGGTCGCTAAGGGTGGGAGCGCTTCGCCCTCCTCCCCGTTGGGATCGAGGTCGTAGGAGAGCAGCAGGGTGAGAGCTTCCAGGGCACGGGTGCGGTCACCGATCGCCAGGGCGTAGTGCAAGAGGCTCGGCGAGGCCCTGAGCGAGATCGCGCTCTTCGACTGCTGCAGCAGGTGGCGCATGCCTCTGATGTCTCCGAGGGTGATGAGCTCGATGAGCAGGTCGTTGCTGGTGATCCCCAGTTCGAGCTGGAGCCGGATCTTGAGGGTACTGGCGAGGTAGGGGAGCGCGAGGTCCTGGGCGTGGTCGATGGCCGTCTTCCCCTGGAGGTCACGGTCAGCGACGCGCGCACCGCGTTCGAGGAGCCAGAGCGCGAGGTCTTCTTCGCGCATCTGGATCGCGCGCATGAGAGGCGTGCGGCCGCGGCCGTCGGGGAGGTTGAGCTCGGCGCCGTGGATGACGAGCAAGCGCGCGAGGAGGGCGTTGGGGGCGCTGATGGCCTCGAAGAGAGGCCGGCGGGAAAACTTATCGGCGCGGTTGGCATCAGCACCGCCGACCAAGAGGACCTCGACCACGGAGGCGTGGTTCTGTTCGATGGCGTAGGTCAGGAGGCTCTGGCCCGAGCTCATCAAGAGATTCGGATCAACCCCTTTGCGCAGCAGGGCCTCGACGCTGCGAGGATCGTTGCCCTCCACCGCGTGGCGCAGGTGATCACCGTCGCTGAGCTTGCGGAGGTCTCGCTCCAGCGTCGGCCGCGAGCTCGACTTGCTGTCGACCTCGGCCTTCTTGCCGCAGGCGGCGAGGGCGAGCAGAGCGATGAGGAGGTAGCTCCCGGGTTCCATAGCTTCTATGTTAGGGGGGGAAGGCCTAGGGGATCGTCGGGCGTGAAAAAAAGAAAGGGGGCACCCGAAGGCGCCCCCGCTGCTTTAAGTCGTCAAGAACACGAGTCTTAGAAGATCTTGCCCTTGTTTTCTTTCTTCTTCGAGTGGTCGATCAGGCGCTGAAGGCGTGCCTTCTGGTCTTTGTTGAGGTTCATCAACAGGAGGAGACCACCGTTCTGGCCGTTCTGGTCGTTGCCGACGAGCGAGAGGTTCCCGACGAGCTTGCCGTCCATGTTGAGGCGGAAGGTCACGATGGCACCCTGAGCGTCAACCTTGAAGGGCATGAAGAAGCCGAAGATCTGCTTCGAAGCGTAGAAAGTGGCGTCGTTGAGCTGCTCAACCTGGAAGGCAATCGAGGGGAGTTTACCACCAACGACACCTGGGAGTGGGCGGCCACCGGGAAGGGTCGAAGGATCGACCATGCCCCAGTCTGTGTTATCGATATCCACCACGTCGAGGTAAACCTGCAGCAGCGTGCCGCCAAACTGCGCCGGAGCGATCTCGAAATACGAGCCGGGCATCTTACTGATCGGGAAACGACCGCCACCGATGATTTCCAGGGTTTCGAATGTGGTGGAGATCAGCACTTTGCCGTCTTGCACATTGAAAAAGGGGCCCTGGACACCGTTGATCTGTGGCAGCTCTGGCTGTGAGCCACAGCTGACGGCTAGCGTCGTCATGAGGGCCAGGCCTACGAGACGTAGCAGATGAGTCATTCTCTTCATAAATCCATCCTTAGAGAAGGGTTAATAAAATGATCTGATGCTTTGTTTTCGGCGTTCCATGGCCTAGAGTTGAGGGGCAATTTTCGCGAAGTGAAAATTTTTAGTTTCACGATTTCACGGCCAGGGGGATTTCATGATTTTTCGCGGTCATCTCGCCAAGATGAAGGCCCGCGCTGGTGAAGAAGTGCAGTACTCACTCGTTTTGGACGGAAAAGAAACCGAGCTAAATCCTTTGCTCGGTAAAGAACTCGTGCTGCGCTTCACGGGTGAGATCCACTGCGTGGCCTGCGGAAAGCTCACGAAAAAATCTTGGCAGCAGGGGCACTGCTTCCCGTGCACCCAGAAGCTCGCCGAGTGCGACATGTGTATCCTGAAGCCAGAGCTGTGCCACTACGCCGCCGGCACCTGCCGCGAGCCCAAGTGGGGCGAAGAGCACTGCCTGAAGCCCCACGTCGTATACCTCGCCAACACCTCGGGCCTCAAGGTCGGTATCACGCGTGAGCGTCAGGTTCCTACTCGCTGGCTCGACCAAGGGGCCACGGAAGCATTACCGATCGCGAAGGTCGCCTCGCGGCTGGACTCGGGCAAAGTGGAAATCATTCTCTCCGAGCTGGTGGCGGATAAAACGCACTGGCAGAAGATGCTCAAGGGCGAGGCGGCACCGCTGGATCTCAAGGCCGAGGCGGCGCGGCTAGTGGGGGAGGTCAGAGAGCGCATCGCGCCCTTCGTCAGCGAGTTCCTCGATGGGCCCGTTCAGCGCTTCAACTTTCCGGTGCGCCAGTATCCGGAGAAAGTGAAATCCTACAACGTCGAAAAAACGCCCGAGATCCGCGACACGCTCGTGGGCATCAAAGGCCAGTACCTGATCTTTTCCCAGGGTGTGCTGAACGTGCGCAACCACGCAGGCCATCTGATTGAGCTGGAGACCCCATGAAAAATCCTGAACCGATTTATCTTAAAAATTACCGCCCGGCCGCCTACGTGGTGGACCGCATTCACCTCGAGCTGGACATCTTTGACGAGCACACCACCGTTACCAGTCGCTTGGAGCTCAAGCGCCACGAGCAGCAACTGGCCGGCCCGGTGGAACTCGAACTCAAAGGCGAGAACCTCGAACTCCTCGAGATCAAGCGTGATGGTAAAGTGCTTATGGAAAGCGAATACGCGGTCTCGAAGGAAGCGCTTTTCCTTCATGCCGTCGATGTGGATTCGCTGGTGCTGGAAATTAAAAATCGCATCTACCCCGACAAGAACACCGCGCTCGAAGGCCTCTACCGCTCCGGGGACATCCTGTGCACCCAGTGCGAGCCCGAGGGCTTCCGCAAGATCACCTACTTCACCGACCGGCCCGACGTCATGGCCCGCTACACGACGACGCTCAAGGCCTCCAAGGCGCGCTACCCGCAGCTGCTCTCCAACGGCAACCGCGTGAAGGCCGGCGAGCTGCCCGATGGCCGCCACTTCGTGACCTGGGACGACCCGCACCGCAAGCCCTCCTACCTCTTCGCGGCCGTGGCCGGGGACCTGGAGCTCGCGGCCGACACCTTCACCACTCGCTCGGGCCGCCGGGTCGCCCTCGAGGTCTACGTCGACAAAGGCCAGGGCCACAAGACGGGCCACGCGCTGCGCTCGCTCGCCAACGCCATGAAGTGGGACGAGGACACCTTCGGCCTGGAGTACGACCTCGACATCTACATGATCGTGGCCGTCGAGAGCTTCAACTTCGGCGCCATGGAGAACAAGGGCCTCAACATCTTCAACTCGGCCTACGTGCTGGCCGACGCCTTGAGCGCCACCGACGACGACTTCCAGGGCGTCGAGGCCGTGGTGGGCCACGAGTACTTCCACAACTGGAGCGGCAACCGCGTCACCTGCCGCGACTGGTTCCAGCTCACGCTCAAGGAGGGCCTCACGGTCTTCCGCGACCAAGAGTTCTCCTCGGACATGCTCTCGCGCGCCGTCAAGCGCATCGAGGACGTCAAGCGCCTCAAGGAGATGCAGTTCGCCGAGGACGCCGGGCCCATGAGCCACCCGATCCGGCCCTCGAGCTACATCGAGATCAACAACTTCTACACCGCCACGGTCTACGAGAAGGGCGCCGAGGTCATCCGCATGATCCACACGCTGATCGGGGAGGCAGCATTCAAGAAAGGCATCACGGCCTACTTCCAGCGCTTCGACGGGCAGGCGGTGACCACCGATGATTTCGTGGCGGTGATGGAGGAGTCCTCCGGGAAAGATCTGCGCCAGTTCAAGAACTGGTACTCCAGGCCCGGCACGCCGACGCTCAAGATCCGCGACCACTACGACGCGGCGTCGAAGACCTACAGCGTGGACGTCACGCAGGTCTACCCCTCGGTGCTGCACGAGCGCCTGGAGCACAACGTCCTGCACGTGCCCTTCAAGCTGGCGCTCTTCTCCGCTGGTGGGAAGACGCTCCTGCCGGAGACCATGCTGGAGCTGAAGGCGCTGGAGGAGCACTTCGAGTTTCCGGGCATCGGCGAGCGGCCGATCGCCTCCTGGAACCGCGGCTTCAGCGCTCCGGTGATCCTCGACTACGCCTACAGCGAGGCGGACCTGCTGACCCTCGTCGCCCACGACACCGATCCGGTGTCGCGCTACGAGGCGCTGCAGCTGGTGTACACCCAGATCCTCAAAAAGTGTGTGCAGCGCTTGCACCAGGGTGAAGCGCTGCCTCTTCCCCTCGATGCCAGCGTGATCGCGGCGCTTGGTAATATCCTTGCGGATAAGAAGGTGGACGATGCCTTCAAGGCCCACCTCTTCGTGCTCCCCTCGGAGGGCCAGCTGCACCAGGAGCTCGACGTCGCGCTGATCGACGAAGTCGCCGCCAGCGTCCAGTGGCTCAAGGAGCAGATCGGCACACAGCTCTCGGCGCACTGGGAAGCTTTGTTCCGCGAGCGCAGGGACATCTCGACGAGCAAGCTCGACGCCGCCTCCATGGGCGCGCGCGCCCTCCGTAACCGAGCACTTTCGATGCTGGTGAGCGGGGCGCATCCCCAGGCCCTCGACTGGCTCAAGGAACATTTCTATGACGCCTCATGCATGACCGACGAGGCGACGGCCCTGAGTCTCTTCTGTAAGCTGCAGCACGCGGTGGAGACCCCCAAGGCACTGGCGCATTTCTACGCCAAGTGGAAGCACGAGCCCCTCGTCATGCTCCGCTGGTTCGGCGCCCAGGCGACGCACGCCTCGGTCAACGACGCCCCGGCGCTCATCGAGAGACTCGAAAGGGATCCGGCCTTTAGGCCGCGCGTGCCGAACGACCTGCGCACGCTCTATGGCCAGTTCGCGCGCCAGAACCTGCGGGCCTTCCACGCGGCAGACGGGAGTGGACATCGCTTGCTGGCCGAGCGCATCCTGCGCATCGACGCCTTCAATCCGCAGGTGGCCTCGCGGCTGTGCGGATCCTTCGCACTCATGACGAAGCTGGATGCCCAGCGCCAGGGGCACATGAAGGCGGCCCTCCAGAGCATTCTGGCGGGGAGTCCATCGAAGGATGTGTTTGAGGTGTGCTCGAAGTACCTGGGCCAGTCTTAGCGGCGGTCTTTGACTTTCACGGGCACGGGGGCCAGGGCCTTCGAGGGGATGAGGAGTTCCCCGAGAGTCTTGATCAGCGATGAGATCAGTTCAATCATGGCGATCCTTTTGTCCTCTACCTTATCGGTAGGGGACTTCTAAATTATAGCCCGAGCGGGCCTCTCTTTCCTACGCGGCTCCTTCTTTCCTCTTCTTACTGAGCATGTTATTCTATGCAAGTATTCGAAACTTCTAGCAGGATGAGTATGCCCATGTCTGATCAGGCCCTTTCGTTGCGCCAGAAGGCCTTGAAAGTGAATCTGGCCCGCCGCTTTTACGGTACTTTCGCGGAGATCGGTGCGGGCCAGGAGGTCGCCCGCCATTTCTTTCAGGCAGGTGGCGCCTCCGGTTCCATCGCCAAGACCATCTCCGCCTACGACATGGTGTTCTCCGATCACATCTACGGTAAAGAGGCTTCGGGCCGTTACGTCTGCGAGCCGCGCCTCGAGAAAATGCTCGAGCGCGAGTTCGACCTGCTCACCGAGCGCCTCGGTGAACTCAAGGGCAAGGACCACTCTTTCTTTGCTTTCGCCAACACCGTCGCCGCGCTGAACTTCCAGCGCACCAACGAAGCGCACGGCTGGCTCGGCGTGCGCTTCCAATCTTCCCCCGGGAGCAAGGCCAACGACGTCATCATCCACGTGCGCATGCTCGACCCGCAGAACCTGCTGCAGCAGGACGCTCTCGGCATCATGGGCGTCAACCTCACCTACGGTGCGCTCTGCATGCACTCCACGCCGGAGCTGATGGTGCGCCAGCTGATGGACCACCTCGACTCCGGCCGCATGGAGGTCAACTACGTGCGCGTCGCGGGCCCGGCCTTCGCCGGCGTCGACAACCGTCTGCTGAACCTGCAGCTGGTGAAGGAAGGCTACACCAGCGCGGTGATGTTCAACGAACACGGCCAGATCGTGCTGCCGGCCGACTACCTCTACAAGAAAGACATCCTGCTGGTGCGCGGCTCCTACCGGCCGCCGACGCTGGTGAGCCTCGACATGATCAAGACGGGCCTCGCCAACTTCGCGCGCGTCGCGAAGCTCCCCGAGACTCAGGTGATGACCATCGCCGAGATCACCATCTCGACGCTGCAGGAAGACGGCGAGGAGATCGCCAACGAGGACTTCCTGGCGCGCGTCGAGCTGCTCTCGACCCTCGGACAGAAAGTTCTGATTTCCAATTTCCCGCAGTACTACCGCCTCACGCAGTACCTCGCGAGCTTCCGCGCGCGCCAGGTGGGCCTGGTCCTGGGCGTGTACAACTTCAAGCAGATCTTCGACGAAGAGTACACCAACGTCCCCGGGGGCCTGATGGGCGCCATGGGCCAGCTCTTCGCGCCCAACGTGCGCGTCTTCGTCTACCCCTACATGAGCGAAGACAAGAGCGAGTTCTTGAAGATGGAGAACCTGGTGGTGGACCCGCAGCACCAGCACCTCTACGAGCACGTCAAGGCCCAGGGCCAGCTCCACGACATCAAAGACTTCCACGAGGAGTGGCTCTTCATCTACTCGCGCAAGGTGCTCAACATGATCATCAACGACGAGCCCGGCTGGGAGAAGTTCGTGCCCGAGAGCGTCGCCCAGGCGATCAACGAGAAGTGCCTCTTCGGGGCCCCGTGTTTTATCAGTAAGAAAAAGAAGTGAAGAGTTTTTTCTCGCGCTCGCAGGACCCCTTCTTCCACCTGGCGGTGGAGGAGTGGCTGCTGCGCGACCAGGCCCTGCGCGACGAGGAGGTGTGGTTCTTCTACCAGAATGCCCCCTGCGTGGTGCTGGGCCGCTTTCAGAATCCCTGGAAAGAGGCCGATCTCCCGTGGCTCACTGAGCTCGGCGCGCCGCTGGTGCGAAGGCCCTCGGGCGGCGGCACCGTCTGGCACGACCTCGGGAACTTGAATTTCTGTCGAGTCGCGCCGGCACCTCTGAACCGCGACGAGGCGCTCAAGACGATGGTGACGCATCTCAAGCGGCACTTCGGCGTGAGCGTGGAGATCAACGCGCGCTTCGACCTCGTCACCCGCCAGAGCGACGGCAGCACGCGCAAGGTCTCGGGGAGTGCGTACAAGCAGACGAAGGATCGCGCGCTCCATCACGCGACCCTCTTGCTCCACGCGGATCTCGCTCACCTGGAGCGCTCGCTGCACACTTCGGCGAAGCTTTCTTCCACGAAGTCCATCGCCTCGGTGCGCTCGCAGGTGCAGAACCTCGGCGAGCTGAACGCGATGCTCACGGCGGAGAGTTTCCTCGCCAGCTGGGGGGAGTGCCAGGAGTTTTTGCCCGATGAGGCGCGCTTTCCCACCGCGCCCTGGCGCAGCTGGCAGTGGCGCTTCGGTGAGACACCGCACTTCACCTGGGAGTTCGAGCTCGAGGGCCACCGAGTGGCGCTGGAGTCTCACAAGGGGAGAGTCGTGAAGCTCTCTCTGGATGGTACGGATATTCCCGGCCTCGTCGGGGTCGAGCTGCTGCCCGAAAACATGCCCCAAGGCCCCTCCCTTTCCGCCTGGCAATCTCTGCTAGGGTGCCAGCTTACTTTTCCTTAAGCGAAGCAGCATTAATGCCGCACCGCTTAAGGAAAAGTAAGCTGGCACCCTAGAAATATTACGCGGTGCGTAGTTTGTTGCCCTAAAAAGGGCCTTCTGTGCTTTTATGGCGCCCTTCCATCCCATGAAAGTGAAAGGAGCCCTATGAAAACCTTCCTCACCCTCAGCACTCTTCTCCTCCTCTCTGCTCCGTCTTGGGCCCATAATTACTTCAGCAAAAATGAGACCTGTCTTTCGACCTCTGACATCCAGTCGGTGGCCTCCCATTTTAAGCAGTTCCAGGCCTTCACGGCTTCCCAGAGTGGCGAGATCTGTAAGGGAGAAGGCATCGACGATCACTGGTTCGAAGTCGTCCGATCGGTGCTCGCTTTGCAGCGCCTGAACGTCAACGGGGCGATCCAGCGAGACGAGGACGACGATCTCACGCGGCGGCCGATCCAGGAGAAGGACTGGTGGGGCTACTTCATCGAGCGGGCGAATGACTTCGTCGTGAACCCCGCCTACTGTAGCTCGAGCCCTGGAACGGTGGCCTTCGTCTATCGCTTCTTCCGCGGCCAGATCAACCTCTGTCCGCGCTTCTTCGAGATGGAGGCGGGGGCACAGATCGAAGTCTTGATGCACGAGGTTCGCCACTTCGACGGCCATCCGCACGTCACCTGTACGCAGGGGAACGAGGCCGGCTCGCCCGGGGCCTGCGACGATACGATCCTGCGTGGGGGCTCCTACGCCGTCAGCGCCCAGGTCTCCGTCGAGCTCGCCTTCGTCGATCAGATGAGCGTCGAGGAGCGCACGCTTTCGGAGGCCGCCGCCACATACACCGTGAACAATAAGTTCAACGCGCTCCCGAAGGTGAAGACGAACGACTACATCTACCTCGCGAACCAGGCCGGCGAGCTCTATCGTGCTTTGGTGACGAAGCTCGATGGCCTCGAGCTGGTGGCCAAGCTTAAGTCCCCCGCGAAAGTTCATGGCAACGGCAGCCAGCTCACCATCTTCCCGCTCGATCCCGCGGAGCGCGCCTACCGGACTTCCCGTGACCTGAAGGTGAACGTGTCGGGCATCGGAGCCTTCGCGAACCTCTACAACGCGCAGAGCGCGGAGGAGCGCTCTCTCTTCAGCGCGGTCAATTACCTCGGGCTCGGTGCGATCGCCAAGCAAGATACCCTTCATGCTTTCTGCGGCAAGAACGCGAACGGACTTTCGCAGCATCAGGTGACTGCGGGAACCCTCAAGGCGATCTTGGCGCTCATGACAGGCGTGAAAGAGACCCAGAGCATCCTGCTCACGGAGGCCGGAGAATTCCTCCAGCTGAACTGCGATCAGGACACCGGAGCGATGAGCACCACGGCGGTGGAACTCGGCCTGCCCACGAACCTCGTCGCCGGGCTTTCCTTTAAGACCGGGGAAGCGTTTCTCTTGACCGACGCTGGCGAACTTTTGCGTGCCGACCTGGAGAGCAGACAGGTGAGCGCGACGCAGCTTCCGGTGAGCAGCTGGATCAGCGCGACGCCGATCAAAATCCACTCGCTCTTCGTCGAGAGCAAGCAGGACTAGAGGAGTGAAGCGGACGCTCTTTTTCCTCATCGGCGCGGGCCTGCTGGCCGTGGTAGTGCTGATCCTTGTTTCGAAGCGGGACGAGGCGCCTGCGGAGGGGTACGCCGATCATGGCCACTCGCACGGTGCGGCGATCCCCCGGGACGAGGGCACTGCGGCCACGCTTGCCCGGGCGACGACTCCCGCTCCACCGGCCGTCGCCGATCGCCTCGAGCTGCGAAACCCGCAGCTCGATCCCAAAGTTCGCGTCAAAACGATTCGAGAGCTTTCACTCGGGGATGAGGTGAGTGGCCCGGCGCTGGAGCTTGTGGCGCTGGTGATTTCACCAAACCCGATCGTGAAAGACAGTGACCCCCACAGTGTTAAGGCCTATGAGCATCAGCGGGAAGCGGCCCTGCGAGTTTATGCGCTTCGTCGTTTGAGCGAAGAGCTGTCGGTGGAGAATTTCGCACAGTTGGTGGCGCAGATCGAAAGCGAAGCGAGTGACGCAACCTTGATTCGCATTGCTACCGAGGCGCTCAAGGCCAAGCAGCGCGGGGGAAACTACTTCCAGGAGATGACCGAGGGGATTCGCTCGGCGCCGCTTCCGGACTAGGGCCAGCGCTTTCACTCGCGTTTATGACATCGTCTGACAGCTGGCCATTCCTGGTTGAATAGCTTTTTCTGAAATGATTTTATCTCATCCCTTCGCCCGACCGTCTTGGTCGGCGATGCCCCAAGCAAAGGTGTGAGATGAAAGCTGTCGTTTTGTTTGCGTTGTGTCTCCTGGCCCTCACAGAGGCGAAGGCGAGTAACTACTTTAACAAGCAGGAAAAATGCCTGCGCCTGTCTGACGTGCAAGCGGTCCAAGGACACTTCAAGCAGTTTCGCAGCTTCACCAGCAGCGGCCGGGCGCAGATCTGCCGCGGCGAAGGCATCGACGAAAAATGGTTCGAGGTCCTGCGCTCTGTGCTGGCCCTGCAGCGCCTGAGTGTGAATGGCGCGATTGTGCGCGACGAGCAGGACGATCTCACCCGTCGTCCCATCCAGGAAAAAGACTGGTGGGGGTACTTCACTCAACGCGCGAATGACTTCGTGATCCTGCCGGCCTACTGCGCCTCGAACCCCGGGACTGTCGCTTTCGTCTACCCCTTCCGACGTGGCCAGATCAATCTCTGTCAGCAGTTCTTCGACATGGACTCAGGGGCGCAGATCGAGGTCTTGATGCACGAGGTGCGCCACTTCGACGGCCATCCCCACGTTACCTGCTCACAAGGCAACGAAGCCGGCACGCCGGGAGCGTGCGATGACACTATCCTGCGAGGCGGCTCCTACGCCGTGAGTGTGCAGGTCTCCGTCGAACTGGCCTTCGTCGATCAGCTCGGCCTCGACGACCGGGCCCTCGCTGAGGCTTCCGCGACCTACTCGGTGAGCAATAAGTTCAATGCACCGACACAGGTGAAAGTGCGCGAGTACATCTACCTCGCCAATCAGCAGGGCGAGCTTCACCGCGCAGACCTCACGAAGCTCCCGCGTACGGAGTTCGTCGCCCGACTTCCGGTCCCGGCCCGGGTACTGAGCAACGGCAGCCAGTTGACGATGTTCCCGCTAGAACTCGGTGAGAAGGCCTACCGCACGTCCCGGGATCTCAAAGTGAAGGTCCCGGGCCTCGGCGCCTTCGCGAACCTTTACAACGCGAAGGCACCGCAGGAGCGCGCGGCCTTCTCGGCCGTGAATTACCTCGGCTTCGGTGCCATCGCGGAGAATGATACGGTCCACGCTTTCTGCGGAAGAAGTGCTTCGGGACTTGCACAGCACCGCGTGAGCGCCGGGCCGGTGAAGGCCCTGATGAACCTCATGCCTCGGAACTCGGATGTAGAAAACGTCATCATGACGGACTCGGGAGAGGTCCTGCGCTTGACCTGCGATCAGAATTCGGGCGCGATGAGCACGCGACCCTTCGTGCTGCCTTTGCCACGTGACCTGGTGGCCGGGTTCAGCGTCGTACCCGGTGAGGCCTTTGGCCTTACTGAGGGCGGCGAGCTCTTGCACATCAACTTGAAGTCAGGGGAACTCACCCAAGTCCTCAAAGCGAACGGACAGTGGGTCAGCGCCACCCCTCTCCGCGTCCATACTCTCTTCGAATAGGTGCCAGCTTACTTTTCCTTAAGCATGGCGGCATTATATGCCGCCATGCTTAAGGAAA
>DAIPJL010000069.1:0-13070 GCA_036770305.1 Bacteriovoracaceae bacterium
CTTCAAGAGGCCCTCGAGGGGCACCAGGGCAAGGGCCGGGGTCGCGCCCAGTAGCAGGCAAAGCCCGAGCAAAACTATCCACGTCTTTCTCATGCACTTATCTTCTCGGTGCGATCTGCCGAAACATGAAGCATGCACCGGATGTTGTTTTTTATCCTGAGCGTTTCTCTCGCGACGGCGCACGCCCAGCTGGCGGACCTCTCCCTCAACAGCGACCTCGGGAGGCTGCGCGGGAGCATGGTGGCCCGCGACTACGGCCTCGAGGAGGCCCTCGTGGGCCGCATCCTCGAGGAGAAGAAGGCCCGCGAGCGCCAGGGCCTGGCCGAGGCCAAGTTCTTCCTCGTCAACGGCGAAGCCGAGCACGCGCGCGAGATCCTCGTGCCGCTCCTCAAGCGCGAGCGCACCGACGCGCGGCCCATGGTCTACCGCTACCTCGCCGTCGCCGCCTTCCAGGAGGCCCGCTGGAGCGAAGCCTTGAGCTACCTCGAGAAACCCGAGCTCGTCACCTACCCGCACTTCGGTAAGGTCTGTCCCCTCAAGGTTATCCTGCTCGTCGCCAACCGCCAGACGCGCGGCCTCTCCGAGGTCTGGAGCCGCTGCAAGAATGAGAACGCCGGCGACCTCTTCGAGCGCGACGCCACCTGGATGGAGGTCCTGGTACAGCTCGCCGAGGAGGGCCCGGGCCCGCTCACCGCGACCGTGGTGCGCCGCCAGCGCCTGCTCTCGCTCCCCAACGAAGACATGAAGTCCATCGTGAAGCTCGCGCTCTACCTGAACCAGGAGGGCCTCCTGCTCCAGCAGCTCGAGGAGCTCGACCTCGAGGCCCTCAAAGACGAGGAGCTGCGGGCGATGGTGGCGCAGGCCTTCTTCCGCCAGGGCAAGTTGGCGCAGGCCTGGCGCTTCATGCAGGACATCAGCACGCCGAACGTCGAGAACATGAAGGGCAACCTCTGGCTCCTGCGCGGCAACCAGGAGCTGGCCTACGCGCAGTTCAAGCTGGCGCTGGAGCAGAAGGCGAACTCCCACAACGCCGTCGAGCGCGCGCTGCCGCTCGCCTGGTCGCTGCGCCAGTGGCAGGAGGGCCTCAAGCTCTCCGAGCGCATCTTCACCCACGAGAAGAACCGCCTGCAGCGCCTGGCGACCACCGCCGCCTTCGCCGTCGCCCAGGAGAAGTGGGACGTGGCCCTGGGCCGCCTCGAGACGATCCACCGGGAGCGGGGCATCGGCACGGCCCACGAGGTGAACGAGCTGTCGACCTACGTGGCGCTCATGACGAGCGACCCGGGCCGCCTCGCGCGCTACGGCGAACTCGCCTGCAAGGGCGGCGACCTGCTGAGCTGCTGGCTCACCAGCGTGCGCAGCACCTGGGGAGACCTGCGCACGGTGATGGAGCGCGACGACCTCCCGGGCCGCGGCGAACTGCTGCAGCGAAGCCTCGCGAGCGGCGAAGCCGAGGCCCTCGCGGAGGAGACCTTCGTCGACCAGCGCGACGTCGACGAGCTCGACGACGCGCTCATCACGATCGCCACGAAGAAAGAGGCCCCCTAGACCGCCTGGCCGGTGAACTCTCTGCCGTCGTAGTGGAAGACCACTTCCTTCTCCTCGGCGATGGTGGCGAGGTTCACGGGCCGGCGCCAGATGCCGTGGAGGTTCTTGAGCGTCTCCTGGGCGTACTGGACGTCGAGGTCGACGCCGTAGTGCGTGTGCCGCAGCAGCAGCTCGCGGCGGTTCTTGAAGTTCGCGTCCTCGACGGCGATCACCGGCTGGCCAAAGTTCGTGAGCTGCATGAGGAGCTTCTGCTTGATGGCCTGGAAGTCGCGGCGGTCGATCTCGTTGCGGCCCGTGCGCGGGTTGAACTTGTAGGTGAAGAGCTGCTGGCGCTCGCAGAACTCCGGCGTGAGGAACTCGTCGATGAAGGAGATGTCGTTGTGCGACCTGCGCACCTCGAAGATCTTCGCGCGGCCCTGCATGAGCTTCGTGTCCCACTTCGCCTTGTCGTGCATGCTGGCGCACTCGTTGTAGTCCTTGCCGAAGCGGCCCGTGTTCCAGCGGTACTCGATGTCGCGCATGAGTTCGATGCCGACCTTGTACGGGTTGATGCTCTGGCGGCCCATGACCATGACGCCGGCGTGCTTGTCGGCGAACTCGACGATCTCCGAGGCGTCGAGGGCCCGCTCGGTCATGATCTTCGAGTGCCAGTAGCTCGCCCAGCCTTCGTTCATGATCTTCGTGATCCGCTGCGGGAGGAAGTAGTAGGCCTCCTCGCGCAGGCAGGCGATGACGTCGCTCTGCCACTCTTCGATCGGCGCGTGCTCCATGAGGAAGCCGAGGATGTCGCGCGTCGGCTTGGTGAGCACTTTCTCCGCCGGCGACTCGTCGGGCGCCGGCGACTTGTCCTTTTCTTTCTTCTCGCCGCGGGACTTCGTGCGCATGAAGGCCTTGAGCGCCTGCGAGCGGTCGTCGACGCCGAACTCGCCCTCGGCGTCGCCCTTCTGCGCCTCCTTGCCTTCCGAGCGCCGGCGCTTGAGCTCCGGCGTCTCGAAGAGCTCGTTGATGTCGAGGAGGTTCTCGAGCGAGAGCACGCGGTCGATGAAGACCTCGACGGCGTCCTGGCCGTAGCGCTCCATGTAGCGCCGGATCTTGGTGCCGTGGTTGGCCATGACGTCCATCATCTTGCGGTTGGTGGTCGAGAACCAGGCGTTGTTCTTGAAGAAGTCGTTGTGGCCGTAGACGTGCGCCATGACGATCTTCTGGTCGACCCAGTTGTTCGCCTGCAAGAGGTACGCGTAGCACGGGTCCGTGTTGATCACCATCTCGTAGATCTTCTGCAGGCCGTAGGCGTAGCCCTTCGAGAGCTGGTCGTAGTCCATGCCGAAGCGCCAGTGCGGGTAGCGGCTCGGGAAGCCCCCCTGGGCCGCGAGGATGTTCACGGTGTCGTAGTCGCAGACCTCGAAGATCTGCGGGAAGAAGTCCAGGCCGTACTCGATGGCGTAGCCCTCGATCTGGTTCTTGAGGGCCAGGAGCTCGCCGGTGATCGGTTTGCTGCGGTTCATCTCACTTGCCTTTTCCGAGGAACTCTTTGATCGAATCGAGAATTCCTTCTTTGTTTTTGATCTTCGAGAGCGTGAGCTTCTCGTGGGCGGTCCCGTAGCGCGCGATGAGGTCCTTCAGGAACTGGCCCGAGCCGTAGCGGCTCTCGACCTGGCCGTAGCAGAACTGGTTCGACGCCGGGATGATGTGGTTCTCCAGGAGCTCGAGGCAGAGCTTCGTGTCGTCGGCGCTCCAGTTGTCGCCGTCGGAGAAGTGGAAGGGGTAGATGTTCCACTCGCTCGGCGGGTAGTCCTCGTCGATGATCTGCTTGCACAGGCTGTAGGCCGAGGAGATGAGCGTGCCGCCGGACTCGCGGGTGCGGAAGAAGGTCTGCTCGTCGACCTCCTTCGCGGTGGCGTCGTGGATGATGTAGCGGATCTCGATGTCCTTGTACTGCGACTTGAGCCAGAGGTTGATCCAGAAGCTCTCCGTGCGCACGATCTCTTTCTGCTCGTCGCCCATGGAGCCGGAGACGTCCATCATGTAAATGACGACGGCGGCGTTCTCGTTCTCGACCTTCGTCTGCCAAGACTTGTAGCGGAAGTCGCGGCGGATCGGCACCACCGTCGGGTCCTCGGGGTTGTAGGCGTCGGAGGCGATCTGGCGCTTGAGCGCCTGCTTGTAGGTGCGGCGCAGGTGGCGGAGCGAATCGGGCCCCGACGTACCGATGTTGGTGTACTTGTCGACCGTGCTCTTGAGGCTCTTCTTGCCCTTGGGCTCGATGTTCGGCAGCGCCAGCTCCTCGCCGAGGATGCGCGCGAGCTCGTCGAGCGAGAGCTCGACGTCGAGCTCCTTGCTCCCCTCACCTTCGCCGGCCTCCCCCTGGCCCGGCTGGCCGTTCGGGTCGGGCTGGCCCTGCACCGGATCGCCCGGCTTGCCCTCGCCCTGGCCGGTCCCCCCCTGCTGCTTGTCGCCGAACTTGAAGCGCGGGATGTCGATCGAGGGCATGGGCACGGTGAACTTGTCCGTGCCCTTGGGGATGATCTGCTGGCCCTGGGAGACGTAGCGGCGCAGGTTATCGCGGATCTTCCCCTTGATGATCTTCCGGAAACGCGCGTGGTCTCGTTTAATCGGGTGGTCCAAACCTACTCCTTAGGCCTTGATGGAATCGCCCTTGGCGAAGATCGAGGCGACGAAGTTCAGCGCGTCGGTGGCGCAGATCTCGCAGTAGCCGAAGTTCTTGATCAAGCGGGTCTTCACGACCTCGATCTTCTCCTGGGTCTGCTTGTCGACCACGTTGGAGATGATCGTCGTGAGCTTGATGGTGTCCTTCTGGTCCTCGAAGAGCTTCAGCTCGAGCGCGCGGTGCAGGCGCTCGTTCATCTTGAAGTCGAACTGCTTGCCCTCGATGGCCAGCGCGCCGATGTAGTTCATGAGCTCGCGGCGGAAGTCGTCCTTGCGCGACTCGGGGATGTCGATCTTCTCCTCCACCGAGCGCATGAAGCGCTCGTCGGCTTCCTCGAGCTTGTTCGAGTACTTGTTGCGGATCTTCTCCTTCTGCGTGTAGGCTTTGACGTTGTCGACGTAGTTCGCGCAGAGGGTCTGGATGGCGCTCTCGTCCACCGAGATGGCCTTCTGCACGTCGTTCTTCACGATGTCCTCGTACTCCTGGCGCGTGATCGCCAGCACCTCGCGGTAGTGGTCGAGCTGATCCGGCGAGTTGATGAGCGCGTGGTGCTTGAGGCCCGACTCGAGTTCGTTGAAGACCATGAAGGGGTTCAGGCAGCCGACGTGGCCGTTCTTCACCAGAGCGTTGGAGATCTTGTCCTGGATGTAGCGCGGCGAGATGCCCTCGAGGCCCTCGCGGATCGCTTCCTTGCGCAGCTCTTTGACGTTGTCCTCGTTGTAGCCGGGCAGCGTCTTGCCGTTGTAGAGCTTGAGCTTCTGCAGCTTCGTGAGGTCGCTCTTCTTCGGTTCTTCCAGACGGGTCATGATCGCCCACATCGACGCCATCTCCAGGGTGTGCGGAGCGATGTGGATGTTCGGGATGGTGTCTTTATTATAGTCTTTCTTGTAGATGCGCGTCTCCTGGTCGAGGCGCGTGATGTAGGGCACGTCGATCTTCACCGTGCGGTCGCGCAGGGCCTCCATGAACTCGTTCGACTGGAGCTTGCGGTACTCGGGCTCGTTGGTGTGGCCCAGGATCACGAGGTCGATGTGCGTCTGGGCGAACTTCTTGGGCTTGATCGACTGCTCCTGCGAAGCACCGAGGAGGTCGTAGAGGAAGGCGACATCGAGCTTGAGCATCTCGATGAACTCGACGATGCCGCGGTTGGCGATGTTGAACTCGCCGTCGAAGTTGAAGGCCCGCGGGTCGGAGTCCGAGCCGTAGATGGCGATCTTGCGGTAGTTGATGTCCCCGGTGAGCTCCGTCGAGTCCTGGTTCTTCTCGTCCTTCGGCTGGAAGGTCCCGATCCCCCGGCGGTCTTTCTCCGAGAGCAGGAGGCGTTTCACGCGCACGTGCTTCATGACCTTGTTCCAGTCGCCGTTGTACTTCACGAGGTACTCGTTCAGGATGTACCGGCAGGCGGGGTTCACCTCGCCCTTGATCTTCACCTTGTAGCCGCCGTCCTTGACGTTCTTGTTGATCTCCGCGAGGAACTTCTCGCGCACCTCCTGCGGCATGAGCTTCAGGGGCTCCTCGTGCATCGGGCTGGCGAAGAGTTTTTGCCCCCCCAGGATCGGGGAGCCGTCGTCGTCCACCCACTCGTAGGTGTAGAGCGCGCCCTCGTCGGTGCGCGAGTAGTGCTCGATGCCCTTCTTCAGGAGGCGCGCGATCGACGACTTCGCCGAGCCCACCGGGCCGTGGAGCAGGAGCACGCGCTTCTCGGTGCCGTAGCCCAAGGCCGCGGACTTGAAGAAGTTCACGAGCTTCATGAGGTGCACGTCGATGCCGAAGATGGCGTCCTTGCCGTGCTCGATCGGGTCGTCGAAGAAGTGGTAGCGCACGACGTCTTTCTTGTACTCGGTGTACTGCGAGGTCCCGTAGGACATCATCATGTCGTAGATGCGCTGGAACGAGTTGCGCGCGATCGCCGGCCGCTTCATCACCAGGTCGATGTACTCCTGGTAGCTGCCGCTCCAGTGGAGGTGCGAGAAGTCCTTCGGGTTGTAGTTTTGCGAAATGAACTGTTGAATATCGAAGGCCATCGTTCCCCCTCAGCGGATTTAAGGCGGCAGATCGAAGATCTGCGCAATATACGGATAGCTTACACCCGAAGCGCGAGGCTCCCAAGCGCAAAGCGCGCGCGCCGTCGATACCCGAGCGTCTCGCTTCCTTTTTGACAAGAGTGCGCGATCTCGTAGAATGGAAGGAAAGACTCTGATCCCGAGGAAAACTCATGGCCATTCTCCACGCCGGTGACACGGACATTGGACGCAAGCGCAAGACCAACCAGGACTCGATCCTCCTCGACGCCGAGAACCTCTTCTTCGCCGTGGCCGACGGCATGGGGGGCCACAACGGTGGCGACATCGCCTCGCAGATGACCGTCGCCCTGATGCCGCCCTTCGTGCGCCAGCACAAGCCGACGCTCGAGCCCAAAGACCTGCTGACGAAGTGCGTGCAGCACGTGAACCGCGAGATCTTCAATCGCTCGGAGCTGCAGCCGGAGCTCAAGGGCATGGGCACCACCGTGGCCCTGGCGATGTTCCAAGGCAACAAGCTCCTGATCGGGAACGTCGGAGACTCGCGCGTGTACATGTTCCACGACGGACAGGTGTTCCAAATGACCCGCGACCACTCCTTCGTGCAGGAAAAACTCAACATGGGCCTCTACGGCCGCGCCGAGGCGGCGCTGGATAAACAAAAAAACGTCCTGGTGCGTTCGGTGGGCTTCGAGCCGGAGGTGGCGGTGGACGTCTTCACCTACCAGGTGTGCAAGAACGACGTCTTCCTCATTTGCTCCGACGGCCTGCACGGGAAAGTGAGCGACCGCGACATCCTTTACATCGTGCAGAAGAACATCCCGCAGCCGGCGCGGGCCACCACGGCGGACCTGGAACGAACCGTCAAAGAGCTCATCGCCCAGGCCAACGCGAACGGTGGGCAAGATAATATTTCCGTCATTCTCGCGATGGCGCAGGAATAAATCTGTTCCCAAGCTTAGACGCTTAGGCCTACAATAATTTCAGTCATTTTGGTTGCCAACTGCCGGTAGGGACGCCCCGCATGAACAACTATTACACCGTGATGATTATCCCGGAGAAAGAGAAGGGCGTGAAGTCCTTCAAAATTCCTGCGCTCTTTTTCCGCTCCATCGCCTTCTTCTTCGTCATGCTGGTGCTCCTCATCGGCATCTTCGCCTACGACTACTGGAAGATCCTCCAGCAGGTCTACGAGAACAAGCACCTGGGCCTCGAGAACCGCCAGCTCAAAGAGCAGGTCCAGCTCTTCCAGATGAAGATGAACACGCTGGCCGACGATCTCAAGCGCATCAACACCTTCGAGCGCAAGCTCCGCGTGATCACGGGCCTCGAGGACGCCACGACGCTCGGCCCCCTCTTCGACAGCAGTGCCGAGGCCGAGGGCGCCGCGGACCCGCGCTCCACCTCGCTCCCCTCGGGCCAGCAGCTCAACAAGATGCTCGACTTCAGCGACGTCGAGCAGGAAGCGGAGTTCCGCTTGCTGAAGGAAGCCTACGACCAGAAGATCGCTGCCATCCTGGGCCTCGAGAAGAGCTACAACCTCACCAAGCGCTGGTCCGAGCTCGCCCGCCGCAGCTTCGGCCTCTCCGTGGACTACGCGCGCTTCGACTACCAGTACGGCCGCGTGAAAGAGGTCGTCTCGACGCTCGAGCAGAACATCCACCGCCTCGACCAGCACCTCCTCGACAAGGAGTCCTACCTGAGCTCGACGCCGACCCTCATCCCGGCGCAGGGCTGGATCACCAGCTACTTCGGCCAGCGCATCTCGCCGCACTCCGGGAAGCTCAAGATGCACGAGGGCATCGACGTCGGCGCGCCCACCGGCACGCCCATCGTGTCACCGGCCGACGGCATCGTGACCTACTCCGGGGAGAAGGCCGGCTTCGGCAAGTTCGTGCAGGTCGACCACGGCTTCGGCATCGAAACCATCTACGCCCACAACCAATCCCTACACGTGAAGAACGGACAGAAGATCAAGCGCGGCGCCCTGCTCGCGGCCGTCGGCAACACCGGCCACTCGACGGGGCCTCACCTGCACTACGAAGTGCGCGTGAACGGCATCGCCGTCGACCCGCTTTACTTCATCCTCGAATAGCGCACACCTCAGGAGACAGCATGTTTGACAAGGCCCTCAAGCTCATCTTTGGAACGAAACAAGACCGCGACCTCCGGGCGCTCAGGCCCATCCTCGAGCAGGTGAACGCATTGGAGCCGAAGTTCCAGGCCATGAGCGACGCCGAGCTCCAGGCCCAGACCCCGCTCTTCCGCGCGCGGCTGGCCAAGGGCGAAACCACCGATCAGCTTCTCCCCGAAGCCTTCGCCTGCCTGCGCGAGGCCAGCAAGCGTGTGATGAACATGCGCCACTTCGACGTGCAGATCCTCGGCGGCGTCGTGCTTCACCAGGGCAAGATCTCGGAGATGAAGACCGGGGAGGGTAAAACCCTCACCGCCACTTTGCCGATGTACCTCAACGGCCTCACCGGCCGCGGCTGCCACCTCGTCACCGTCAACGACTACCTCGCCAGCCGCGACGCCCATGAGATGGGCAAGCTCTACAACTGGATGGGGCTGTCGGTCGGGGTGATCCTCGCGAACATGAGCGACGAGGACCGGCAGAAGGCCTACGCCTGCGACATCACCTACGGGACCAACAACGAGTTCGCCTTCGACTACCTCCGCGACAACATGAAGTTCGACCTCGCCGACTACGTCCAGCGGGAGCACCACTTCTGCATCGTCGACGAGGTCGACTCGATCCTCATCGACGAGGCCCGCACGCCGCTCTTGATCTCCGGCCCCTCGGAGGGCAACACCGACCTCTACAAGGTCGTCGACAAGGTCATCCCGCAGCTCACCAAAGACAAGCACTACACCGTCGACGAGAAGAGCCGCACGGCCGTGCTCACCGAGGACGGCATCGTGCGCGTCCAGGACATGCTCAAGATCCCGAACCTCTTCGACGTGCGCCACATCGAGACCCTCCACCACCTCAACCAGGCCCTCAAGGCCCACACGCTCTTCCACCGCGACCAGGAGTACGTGGTGAAGGACGGCAAGGTCATCATCGTCGACGAGTTCACCGGCCGTATGAAGGAAGGCTCGCGCTGGTCCGATGGCCTGCACCAGGCCGTCGAGGCCAAGGAAGGCGTCGAGGTGCGCTCGGAGAACCAGACGCTGGCGAGCATCACCTTCCAGAACTACTTCCGTCTCTACTCGAAGCTCTCGGGCATGACCGGCACCGCCGACACCGAGGCCGAGGAGTTCCAGAAGATCTACAACCTCGAGGTGGTGGTGATCCCCACCAACCTGCCGATGGTGCGCGAAGACATGGCGGACGTGGTCTACGCCTCGAAGGAGGCCAAGTACCAGGCGGTGGCGAACCTCATCGAGGAGTGCCACAAGAAGGGCCAGCCGGTGCTCGTCGGAACCATCACCGTCGAGTCCTCCGAGATCATCTCCCAGGTGCTGAGCCGCAAGGGCATCAAGCACGAGGTGCTGAACGCCAAGAACCACGCCCGCGAGGCCGAGATCGTCGCCAACGCCGGCCAGAGAGGCGGCGTCACCATCGCCACCAACATGGCGGGCCGCGGGACCGACATCAAGCTCACGCCGGAGACGAAGGCGGCCGGGGGCCTGTTCATCATCGGCACCGAGCGCCACGAGTCTCGCCGCATCGACAACCAGCTGCGCGGCCGCTCGGGCCGCCAGGGCGACCCGGGCAAGTCGAAGTTCTTCCTCTCCCTGGAAGACGATCTCATGCGCATCTTCGGCTCGGACCGCATCAAGGGGATCATGCTCAAGCTGGGCATGAAGGACGACGAGCCCATCGAGCACGGCATGGTGACCAACGCCATCGCCAAGGCCCAGAAGAAGGTCGAGGGCCACAACTTCGACATCCGCAAGCACCTCCTCGACTTCGACAACGTCATGAACGAGCAGCGCAAGGTGATCTACAAGCTGCGCCGGGAGATCCTGAGCGACGAAGGCAACCGCGAGCTCATGCTCGAGATGATCGAAGACTCGGCCTACCAGCTCGAGGCCCAGTACCGCCCCGGCGGCAAGGCCACGCTCTACGAGTGGCCCTGGGAGGACATCAACCACGGCTTCCACAACGTCTTCAACACCACCAGCGAACTCACCCCCAAGGAGTGCGCCGAGCGCTTCGGCTCCGACATCGCCCGCTACCTCAAGGAGAAGGGCCAGGAGATCTACCAGCAGAAGATGGCCCAGTACGACGCCGAACAGGTGAAGCTCACCCTGCGCGAAGTCCTGCTCTCCACCTTCGACTCCTTCTGGAAAGACCACCTGCTGGCCATGGACCACCTCAAGGAAGGCATCAACCTGCGCTCCTACGGCCAGAAGGACCCGCTCGTCGAATACAAGCGCGAGGCCTTCTCACTCTACGAGGACATGAAGAGCACCATCAAGCGCACGGCCGTCGAGCGTTTGTTCCACATGAAGCTCTACACCGCCGCCGAGATCGAGGAGCTCAAGCGCCAGCAGCAGGCGCTCCTGGAGCAGCAGCTCGAAGCGCACCGCCGCGCCCAGGAGGCGATGGCCCAGGCGCAGGAAAATTCTGCGCCCGCGAAACCGGCCCGTGGTACCATCAAGGTAGGACGCAACGACTCGTGCCCCTGCGGCTCGGGGAAGAAATTTAAGAACTGCCACGGGGCCTAAGGCGGCATGAGCGACAGCAAGAAAGACCTCACGCGCATCGAAGACTTGGGGGAATTCCTCCACGAGCTGGACGGCCCGGAGGACTTTCTGCCCCCGGACCTGCCCAGCGAACTCCTCGAGGAGTCTCCTCCGGAGTTCCTGCCCGCGGAAGACGACGAGGCGCCGCCGGCCTTCGAGACCACCGAGGCCTTCGAGAGCGAAGCGTCCTTTGAAAGCGGTGAGGCCTTCACCGCCGGCGACGCCACGGAGTTTGGCAGCTTCGCGGTGAGCGACGACGAAGGCCTCCTGGCGCAAGACACGACGCCCTTCGAGCTCACCGACGCGCCGATCGAAGAAGCGGTCGAAGCACCGCCCGAGGAAGCTCCTCCGCAAGAAGGGCCGCAACCGCCCGCCGCCTTCGAAGCAGCGCCCGCCGACGACACCTTCGCGGACCTCACCCCGAACGACGCCCAGATGATCGGCGAGATGCTCGAAGCCACCTTCGAGTACACCGAAGCGCCGACGCCGGCACCGGACCCTGCGCCTGTCCATGCGAGTGCGGCGCCCGAAACCTTCGAGGACACGCGCCGCTTCGGCGAGGCCCTGCGCATCGACGAAGGCTCCTCCGAGTGCAACCCGGCCTTCAGCGTGGTGGCGCGCAACATCCGCTTCCTCGAGGACTCCCAGGACATCCTGACGCTGCTCAAAGAGGCCGGCTTCCCCGAGGACATGATGGAGCAGTTCAAGCGCCAGATCGACCGCGGCACCCTGCTCATCCCGCGGATCTCCGAGTACGCCGCCATCTACCTCTGCCACCAGCTGCGGCGCTTTCGCCTCGAGCTCTCCATGGGCCCCTCGGACCTCATCCATCCGCCGAAGAAAGGCCAGGAGGGCGAGCGCGGCCTGGTCTCGCGTCGCACCCTTGGCCAGAACTACCAGCACCAGTTCCAGTTCAAGGGCGACGCCGACGGCGCCCGCGCCATCCTCCTCTCCACCCTCTCGCAGCTCGATGGCCACGCCGTCGAGCGCTACCTCGGCGTCGCGAGCGAGCACGCCTTCCTCACCGCCGACGTCGTCGAGAGCGAGGCCAGCGAGCGGATCCACCAGAGCTACGACGAGCTCGCCCTCAAGCTCAAGGGCCACGCGCTCCAGTCCCAGGCCAACGCCGTCATCGGCATCAACTACCAGCTCACGCCGCTGCCGGACGCCTCGGGCCTTGCGAGCTACCGCTACAAACTCAGCTGCACCGGCAACCTGGTGTGGCTCAACAAGCTCACCGACTAGCCCATGCTCTACGACGTCATCATCATCGGCGGAGGCATCAACGGCGCAGGCATCTTCCGGGACCTCGCCCTCCATGGCCTCAAGGTCCTGCTGCTGGACCGCGGCGACTTCGCCGCGCAGACCTCCCAGGGCAGCTCGAAGATGCTCCACGGCGGCATCCGCTACCTCGAGAACTTCGACTTCGGCCTCGTGCAGGAAGCGCTCGAAGAGAAGAACCTGTGGCTCAAGCTCGCGCCGCACCTGAGCTCCGAGCGCCAGTTTCATCTGCCGGTTTACCGCGGCAGCAAGTGGCCCCTCCCCTTCGTGCGGCTGGGCACCTTCCTCTACGACGCCCTCTCGCACTTCCAGAACCGGCCCTCCGGCCTCGCGAGCACCAGCGAAGTGCTCCAGCGCTACCCCCAGCTCAAACCCCAGGGCCTCACCGGCGCGGCGACCTACTTCGACGGCATCGTCGACGACCACAAGCTCGCCCTCGAGTGCATCTGGGACGGCGAGCTCGAGGCCGAGGCGCGCGCGCTCAACTACCAAGAAGTCACCGGCGTCGAGCAGGGCACCGTCAACACCGTGCACTTCCGCGACACGCTCACGAAGAAAACCAACAGCGCCCGGGCGCGCTTTTTGGTCTTCACCACCGGGCCCTTCACCGACGAGCTGCTGCCGAAGTGGGGCATCCCCTGGAGGCCGGCGCTGCTGCCCTCGAAAGGCATCCACCTCTGGCTCAAGGAAGACGCCCTCCAGCTCGCGGGCCCGATGGTGCTGCCCGCGAGCGATGGCCGCGTGGTCTTCGTCATCCCCCAGCGCAGCCACGTCCTCGTCGGCACCACGGAAACCAAGGTCGACGAAGACATGTTCAACATCCAAGCCACGCAGGGCGAGATCACCTACCTCTTGAA
>DAIPJL010000070.1:0-12847 GCA_036770305.1 Bacteriovoracaceae bacterium
TCAAACCTGACATTCGGCTTTGCCACGGAACTCACATCCGCATTAGCTGCGTCTTCAAATAAAATTCGCTCTTTAATTTGTGCAGAGGCGAGCGACGAAAGCAGAATCAAAATTAAAAAATTCATTTAACACTTCTCTCCTGAGCAAATGAATAGCTCACCCATTCTCTGATTATGAGGGAGCGGCCATGACTGATAAAAATCTTCCTTCCATTCCATTTCAGCGCTTTCTTGCGAATGAGGTGAAAAAAATCGTTCGGGTTTTCGAAACTTAAGATAGTCCACAGCTACACAAAGCACGCGCAGCAGAGATTCAAGAGATTTATTAAGAACGCCCCAACAACATAGTTGAGTAAGAGTATTTCTCTGGGGCCGAGCTGAGAAACTGCTCGGCCCTAGTTGAAGAAGTTCCGGCTGTTGGAGATCGCCGTGACCATGCCGATGCACACGCCGTAGGTGAGCATGGCGGAGCCGCCGTAGCTCATCATGGGCAGCGGGATGCCGACGATGGGCATGAGGCCGGAGACCATGCTCATGTTGATGAAGGTGTGCCAGAAGAAGATGGCCATGATGCCGATGACCAGCACGGAGTCGTAGAAGCGCTGGACGGAGGAGGCGAGCCAGATGAGGCGCATGAAGAGGATGAGGTAGAGCAGGACGAGGAAGACGGAGCCGAAGAAGCCGTGCTCTTCGTTGAAGATGGCGAAGACGAAGTCCGTGTGGTTCTCCGGGAGGTACTGGAGCGACGCCTGGGACGAGTTCTTGAAGCCCTTGCCCAGCAGGCGGCCCGAGCCAATGGCGATCTCCGACTGAATGGCGTTGTACCCTGAGCCCTTCGCGTCGGCGTAGGGGTCGATGAAGGTGTGGATGCGCTTGCGCTGGTAGTCGCGCAGGCCGAAGTTGTACATCAGCACGCCGCCGATGAGCGCGGCGAGGCCCAGGCCCACGATGGTCTTCCACTTGAGGCGCTTGTAGAAGATCACCATGGAGAAGATGAGCAGCAGCAGCATCCCTGTGCCGAGGTCAGGCTGGAGGATGACCATCACCGCGGGGATGCCGGCGATGAGGCCCGGGGCAATGAGGTCCGGCAGCGAGAGTTCCTTCTCGGGAGAGACGCGGGCGAAGTAGCGCGCGAGCGCCATAGCGAGGCCCAGCTTCATGAACTCCGAGGGCTGCATGCGCAGAGGCCCGATGACGAGCCAGCGCTGGGCCCCCATGCCGACGTCGCCCATGAACATGACGAGCACGAGGAGGAAGAAGGTGACGCCGTAGGCGAAGTAGGAGACGCGCTCGAAGGTCTTCGGATTGAAGACGACGCTGACGACGACGGCCACGCCGCTGGCGAGCAACCACCAGATGATCTGCGAGCGGTAGAGGTTGTTGAGGCCCTCGTGGGTCTGCGTGTGGGTGGCGGAGTAGAGGTTGAGCACGCCGATGAGGAAGATGGCGAAGAAGCTCCCGAGGAAGCTAAAGTCGTAGCGCTTGAGGAACTGTACGAGGGTCTGGTACACGGCTACTCCTCTTGCTCGTCGTCGCGGGCCTCGCGCTGGGGGGCCGGGGCCGCCTGCTGCTGGTGCAGCAGCTTTTCTTTCTCTAGGTTCTGCAGGTACATCTGGGGCTGGTACTTTTTCATGTAGGTGGTGACGACGGCCTCCACCACGGGCGTCGCCGCCGAGGAGCCGTGGCAGCCGTGCTCGACGAGAGCGGCGGCGGCGATCTTCGGGTTATCGTAGGGCGCGTAGCCGACGAAGACGCCGTGGTGACGGGCGTTGTAGTCCATGTCTTCGCACTTCTGGTAGACCTTGTCGGCGCTCGCGCGGATGACCTGCGAGGTCCCGGTCTTGCCGGCCATGAGGATGCCGCGGCCGCGGCGGTAGTAGGCCGTGCCCTTGGGGTTGTTGACGACCTGGAAGAGGCCCTCGCGGACGTACTTCAGCGTCTTCGGGTTCTTGAGGTTGAACTCCGACATGAGCTCGGGGACGAAGCTCTTCACGAGGTCACCCTTCGGCGAGTAGATGTCCTTCACGACGTAAGGCCTGTAGATGCGGCCGCCGTTGGCGATCGCGCCGTAGGCCTGGGCGAGCTGCAGCGTACTGGCAAGGACGTAGGACTGGCCGATGGCGCAGGAGAGGGTCTCGCCGGCCTGCCAGGCCTGGCCGAGGCGGCTGCGTTTCCAGGCCTCGGTCGGAATGAGCCCCGAGACTTCGCGCGCCAGTGAGATCCCGGTCCGCTTTCCGAGCCCAAAGAGGTTGGCGTACTTGGCGATGGTGTCGATGTCCATCTTCATGGCCGCGCGCTGGAAGTACATGTTACAGCTTTCGCGCACGGCCTTCGTGAGCGTCGTCGAGCCGTGGCCCGCTTTCTTCCAGCAGTGGTAGACCTTCCGGCCGAAGCTCATGTTCCCGGAGCAGAACACCTCGGTGCCTTCGTCGACGACGCCTTCCTCCATGGCGGAGATCCCGGTGAGCGCCTTGAAGGTCGAGCCCGGGGAGTAGTGCTCCTGGATGTTGCGGTCGCGCAGCGGGTTGTTCTTGTTCTCCGTGAGCGAGCGCCAGTACTCGGGCGTGAGGCCCCGGGAGAACTGGGACGGGTCGAACGCGGGCCGCGAGACCATCGCGAGGATCTCGCCGGACTCGATGTCGATGGCGATCACCGAGCCGACCTTGCCCTCGAGAGCGTTGTAGCCGGCGAGCTGCATGTCGCGGTCGATGGTGAGCTTGACGTTCATGCCGTGAGCCGGGCGCTCGTCTTCGATGCCCTTGAAGAGGTTATCGGTGTTGATGTAGCGCTTGCGCCGGCCGCGGGCGTCGACCTCGACGAACTCGTGGCCGTTGGTGCCGCGGAGGTAGCGGTCGAGCTGCTCCTCGATGCCGAACTGGCCGATGAAGTCGCCGAGGCGGTAGTCCATGCCATCGCGCTTGCGGAACTTCGGCAGCTGCTGCTGGCTGATCTCGGAGATGTAGCCGAGGAGGTGCGCGCCGACCTCCTTGTCGCGGTACTCGCGGGAGATGAAGGTCTCCACGGAAACCCCGGGGAGTTCGGCGTTTCGGCTCTCGAGCTGCGCGAGCTCTTCGAAGTTGATGTTCTTCTTGATGGTGATGGGCCGGTACGTGGCCTGGTTCGCGTTCTTCTTGAGGAGCTTCTCGATGGTCCCCTCTTCCATGCCGAGGATCCCATGCAGCTTCTTGATCGTCGCCTCGCGGTCGAGGAGGTACTGCGGCGTCAGGATGGCGTCGTAGCGCGGAACGTTGTCGACGAGGAGCTGGTCGTCGCGGCTGTGGATCATCCCGCGCGGGGCCCAGACGACTTCTTTACGCAGGCGGTTCTGGATGGAGAACTGGTGGAGCTGCTCGCCCTTGTAGACCTGGAGGTACCAGAGCCGCGCGAGGAGGAGGCCAAAGCAGGCGAAGATGATGTTGATGATCATCCCCGCGCGGACTTTGTGGACTTTGACGAGTTCTTCTTCGCCGAACATGACTTAGATTTCCACTCCCGAGCGCCCGACCTCGAACTCCACCGCCCAAACGCGGTCGAGGAGCTTGAAGATGAAGGGCGAAAGAATTGAGAGCAGGAAGGTGCTCGGGAAGGCGTTGCCGAAGAGCAGGCCGAAGTTCTCGAAGCTGCCGAGCTTGAGGCAGATGACCGAGACCGTGAGGAGGTACCACACGAGCTGGAAGATCTGCACGGTGATCATCGTCGTGATGGCACTGGAGAACTGCAGGAACTCCTTGAGGTACGAGGCGAGCAGCGAGACGAGGATGCCGACGAGCGTGCCGAGAGCCCAGCCCTCCATGGAGAAGGCGGCGTGGACGAACTGAAGTGATAGGACGAACCAGGGCAGGAAGGGCGTCGAGACCTTCAGGGCCATGAAGAGGATGATGACGACGTTGAAGGCCAAACGGTACTCGCGCCAGCCGAGGGCCGGCAGCAGCGCCGAGGTGGCGATCTCGAGCGCGACGAGGATGGCGAGGGTCACGAAAGTCGAGGCGATCAGGCGGGAGAAGCGGGGTTGCATGTTACTTCTCCGTCTTCGGAGCCACGAGCATCGCCGTGGCGGGGGTTTCTTTGGGGAGGATCACGATCACCTCCTCGAGCTTTCGGAAGTCGACCGAGGGCGTGACCTCGACCCCCAGGGTCATCCCCGAGATCTCGCGGTCGATGTCGGTGATCATGCCGACCTTGATGCCCTTCGGGTAGATGCCGCCGACGCCGGCCGTGATGAGCTTGTCGCCGAGTTCGATCTGCTCGGTGCGGCTGACGTACTTGAGGGCGCAGCGGTAGTTGAAGACGCCCTCGACGATGCCGTGGGTGCGCGTGCGCTCGATGAGCGCGTCGACGCGGTTGTTGGGGTCCAGAATGGTGAGGACATCGGAGTAGTTGTGACCCAGGCGGTAGACGTAGCCGACGAGGCCCAGGTGCGTGATCACCGGCGACATGAGGCGCACGCCGTCGTTCGAGCCGCGGTTCAGGCGCAGGACCTTGAACTGGTTCGCCGAGTCCCAGCCGATGACCTGCGCCAGCAGGCGCTCCTGACTCAGCTCCTCCGAGTAGCTCAGCATCTGCTTGAGGCGGAAGTTCTCCCGGCGGATCTCTTCCATCTGGAAGAGCGAGCTCTCCAGCTGGTCGATCTTCTGGCGCAGGAAGACGTTCTCCTTGCTGGTGTTCACGATGCGGATGTAGTTGTCCACCAGCCCGACGATCTCCTGGCGCGTGTTGATGATGCCCTTCTGCACCGGCGCGACGACCTCGATGACGAGGCGCTGAAAGAGGGTCATCTCCTCAAGGTCGAAGCGCTTTTGGGAAATGCCGATCACCGCGACCACGAGCACCGCGAGGTTGTTTAAGATCTTGGCCTTGGAAGATTCCGTAACGATGCGTCTCACGCGTACCTCAGTGTAGAAAGCCCTTCAAGGTTATCTCGCCCTGAGTCGCCTTGCCAACGGCTTTGCTCGGAGGAATCTCCTTTGATTTCGGCGCGGCTTGGGTAGAATGTTTCAGACTAACTTTCAGGAGACACCCATGCCGACATCTTTCACGAGCAAGGCAGCCACCTTCGTACTGAGCTTGCTCTTCCTGCTGATCATTGTGAGCTTCCTCTTCGGGGACTATAAGAACATGGGCTCTGCCTCACCGCAGGATGTGGCGTCCGTGAACGGCCTGGCGATCTCGCCGCGCGAGTTCAACATGCGTCTCTCGCAGCAACTTGAGTTTTTTAATCAGATGATGGGCGGCCAACTCACCCCGCAGCAGATCCAACAGATGGGCATCAAGGAAACCGTCCTGAGCCAGCTGATCCAAACCAAGCTCATCCTTTCTTTTGGTCTCAAAAACGGCCTGGCCCTCTCCGAGGACGAAGTGAAGGCCGAGATCAAGAAGCTCCCCTACTTCCAGCGCGACGGGAAGTTCGACGTCGGCCTCTACCGCAACCTCCTGAACGCCAACCAGTACTCCCCGGCGCAGTTCGAAGATCTCATCAGCAACGACGTCGCGACTCGCAAGATGGAAATGATGCTCGCCCAGCAGAACGTCGCCGAGGGCTTCGCGCGCGACGTGCTGCGCTTCAAGCTCACGGGCGTAAGAACCGAGTCCCTGCGCGTCGAACGCCCGCAGCTGGTGAAGCTTATCAAGATCAGCGACGCCGAGGCTTCCGAGTTCGCCGGCAAGCCCGAGAACGCCAAGCTCCTCGAGGACATGTACCAGGAAAACGCGGCGACCTATAACAAGCCCGAAGAGGTGAAGGCCCGCCACATCCTCTTCCGCGCCGACACCCCGGAGGCCGAGAAGGCCGCCGAAGAGAAGGCCAAGAAACTGCTCCCCACGCTGACCGCCAAGAACTTCGCCGAGAAGGCTTCGGCGCTGAGCGAGGACCCGTCGGGCAAAGGGAAGGGCGGTGACCTCGGCTGGTTCGGCCGCGGCCGCATGGTGCCCGAGTTCGACAAGGCCGCCTTCGACGCGAAACCCGGGAGCCTGGTGGGCCCGATCAAAACGCAGTTCGGCTACCACATCCTGCTCGTCGAAAACAAAAAGGCGGCTGACGTGAAGCCCCTCGAAGCGGTGAAGACTGAACTCGCGCGCATGGCGCTCCAGAAGCGCAAGAGCATGGACCTCGACCAGCTGATGACCAGCACCAAGGCCGAACTCCAGGCCCTCCTCGCCAAGGGAGACGCGAAGGCTATCGCGAGTGAAAAAGAGCGCATGGGCCTGACTCACCTGCCGGGCACCGAGGTGAATCTCTACGACCAGACGGTCGGTCCACACACGCTGACGGCGGAAGAGTCTAAGAAGCTCTTCGGTGCCGTACCCGGCGAGATCATTGACCTCTCGACGCCGGGCGCCCTTTTCCTGGTGAAGGTCCAAGGCAAGGTCGAAGGGGACGTGGAGGCGAAGCTGAGTACCCAGTTGAAAACTGAGACCACCGCCCAGTCCCAGGTCTTCTCTCGGAAGCTGCGCGAAGACCTCGTCAAAGAGTTGAACGCGCAATCGAAAGTTGTCACCAACCCCTCTCTGCTGTAATAAAGAGTGCGCCCCAGGACCTGGGGCGCATTTCTAGCAAGAGAGTTTCCGTGGCCGACAAGAATCACAAATATAAGCAAAACGCTGCCGGTGCCTACTACGTCGATGACCAGTGCATCGCCTGTGATGCCTGCTGCGTTGAAGCGCCGCGTTTTTTCGCCATGAACGATGACGACAACCACGCCTACGTCAAACTTCAGCCGAAAACCCCTGAAGAAATCCAAGACGCTGAGAATGCTCTCGCGGCGTGTCCGGTTGAGGCCATCGGTCGCGATGGCTAGGCCAAATTCACTTGTAAAATAGCGCGCCATTCCTTAATTTATAAAGACTTCCAACACGAGGTTTTTATCATGCTCAAGTCCCTGCTTGCTGCCGCTCTCATTAGCACTTCTGCGCTGGCCGGCACCCCTGGCCCGAAGCTGGACTACCCCACCCCCTTCTGGTTCTTCGAGGCGACCTACGCCGACGGTCGCATCCTGACCTTCCCGATCCAGATGGACGAGTTCCGCATGCAGCTTCCCTACAAGGGACGCGTGCTCTTCGCCGAGCCCGTGGAAGTCGTCAAGGCCGCGCACGCCGTGAAGAAGAACCTCAAGCGTCGCTTCACGGCCATCAAGGGCGAAGACAAGCTCGCCGCGGAGATGACCTGCGACCTCTCGAAGTTCAAGGAAGCCGGCGTCGAAGCCGGTGAAGCCGTGCTGAACTTCAGCGGCGGGATCGCGGCCGGGACACCCACCAAGCTACGCATGTTCTGCCAGTTCTAGTAGGGCAGAAATAAAAAGGGCCATCTTACGATGGCCCCTCTCGGAATTTAACAGTCACTTAGGTAGGTTCACAGTCCATCAGGCTTAGCGCTTGATGTTCAGAACTTCTTGGAGCATCTGGTCGGACGTGGTGATCGTGCGCGTGTTCGCCTGGAAGTTGCGCTGAGCCGCCATCAGGTTAATGAACTCGTTGGCGATGTCCACGTTGGAAGCTTCGATGGATTTCGAAAGCACTTCACCTCGGCCGTCAGCGCCGGGGCGACCCAGGGCCGCCTGGCCCGACTTGCGCGTCTCCTTGAAGAGGTTTTTCCCCGTCTTGAAGAGGCCTTCGGTGTTTTCGAACTTCGCGATGGCGATCTGGCCGAGCTCGAGCTGGTGGCCGTTGTCGTAGACCGCGGTGAGGACACCGTCGTCGTTGAAGGACATCGAGGCGAGCGTGCCCGCGCTGTGGCCCGTGGCCGAGTGGCGCGCGATCGACGAGCGAGAACCGTACTGAGTCGAAGCGTCGAGGCCCGTGCCGCCTTCCTTGATGCTCTTACCGAAGTCGAAGGCGATCTTCTGACCTGCGGCGGCGCCCTTGTTGAAGTTGAAGGCGTTGTTCTTTTCGATTTCTTCTTCGAGCACGCCCTTGGCGTTGAACTTCAGGGTACCGGTGGCCATCTCGACCATCTCGCCGGGCTTGCCGTTCTGCGCGTCGGCGCCGTCGACCATGGCGTGGTAGTCCCAGTTGCCGTCGGCGGTCTTGTTGAAGTAGAGGGTCACGAGGCGCGCGGTGCCGACGTTGTCGTAGACCGTCACGGAGTTGTTGAAGTTCGATGTCTTGTCCGGGTTCTTCGGATCGAAGACCTTGACCGCTTCGCGGCTGTCGAGGTTCATGGACATCTTCACTTCCGACGTCGCCTTCGCGGGGATGGTGGTGTTACCGAGCTTGATGGGCTCGAGCTTGTTGGTGATGTTGCCGTCGGCGTCGGGCTGGAAACCGTTCACGCGGTAGCCGTCGCCGTTGATCATGTAGCCTTCCTTGTCGAAGTGGAAGGAACCGTCGCGGGTGTAGCCTTTGCCGAAGGGGGCGTCGACCTGGAAGAAGCCGTTCCCGTTGATGGCAAGGTCGGTGATGGACTGGGTGCGCTGGATCGTCCCTTGCGTCCACTGGGGCGTGATGTGCGCCAGCTTGGTACCGGAGCCGATCTGGTCACCGCCGTCGATGCCCTTGAGGGAGCTCGCCAGCATGTCCTGAAACTCTGCGCGCGACGACTTAAAGCCGAAGGTGCCCGCGTTGGCGATGTTATCGCCCACGACGCTCATCGACTGGCCCGCGGCATTCAGACCGGTGATACCAATGTTAAATGATGACAAGATACTCATGCGTCCCTCCTAGACTTCCTGTTTGAGCTCTCTTGGTACTACTGACCGCGAGAAGGGGCTTCCGGGAAGGACCAGCCTTTGACTCAAACCACTGTTAATATTCCTACCTACCAAACAGGGCTTCCGTTCCCTGCGTGATCTCCTAATTCATAAATATCGTCGAATCGATCTTGGTGAACACGTTCTCACCCATGCTCGCGCGGTCCACGGCCGTGACGACCATCCCGCGGTTCACATCCATCACGTACGCCGCCTTGTCGGTGATCACGAGCGAGTCGCGGCCCCCCTTCTGGCGCAGCTTCCCGAGGGCCTCCTGCAGCTTGAGGTACTCGTTGCCGTCGAAGGCGATGTTGCGCTCCTGCAGGCGCTTCGTCGCGTGGCCCGAGAGCTCGATCTGGCTCCCCTTGGGCGCCGCCGCGTCGCTCACGAATTTTTCAAACTCACTCTTCTGTCCCGGCGTGAGCCGGTTCGCCGTCTGCGTCTTGTCCGCTGCCGGAAGACTGCTGACGTTCGGAATGAGAATGTCGTTAATCTTGGCCATCAACTCTTCTCGTTAATCGTAAATCCCCTCGCCTTCCGCACGGTACGCCTGGTGAGCGTGTGCCGCGGGAGTCGCGGGGGCTTGGTTCAATCTTAAGGGATTCTGTTGCTGTTGTGCAGTAGGCACGTTTTGCACCGCGGCTGTGTGATCACCGTGGTGGAAACTCACCACGTCACGCAGGAAAACTTTTTGTCCGTCCACGGAGAGCACGGGCTCGCCTTGGTCGAAGGTCACGCTGGTCACGAGGCCCTGCGCTTGCGTCATCGTCGGAACCTCTGCGCCGAGCTTGTCCCAGGCCTTCACCGTCGCCTTGTAGTTGCCCTTCGCCGCGAGCTGGTTATCGAGCGTCGTTCCGTTCCACGTGATCTCGTGCGACCCGGAGGACATGCCGTCTTTCCAGATCTCACCGACGGTCTGGCCCTTCTCGTCCTGGATGCGGATCAGCACCTTCGCTGCTTCGCCGCCGAGCTTGAAGAGGACGTTCGCGTCGCCGCCTTCTTCCTCGAGTTTCAACGACGAGCCCGCCGTGACGACGCGCTTGCCGACGAAGTTCGCGGCGTAGAACTTATCCTGCACCATTTGGTTTTTCTGAACGGCGTCGAACTTCGAGTTCAAGTTGCTGAGCTGCTCGAGCTGAGAAAACTGCGCGAGCTCACCGGTCATCTTACTCTGGTCGACCGGGTTGAGCGGATCTTGGTTTTGCAGCTGGTACGTGAGGAGCTTGAGGAACTCGTCCTTGCCCATCTGGTTGTGAGGGCCATCCTTGTGGATCCCCTCGGGCTTGCGACCCGTGGCGCGGTTGATGAGCTCTTCTTCCGTCTTGCGTGCGTCCCCGCCGGCCCTGCTCGAGAGCGCCTTCGGCGCCATCGTCACCTGGCGGTAGGCCTGGGCCTGGGGATCTACGGGGCGTCCGATTTCGGGCATGGCTTAGGCGACCTCCCGCTCGCGGGCGAAGTTCCATAGCTCTTCTCGGCGCTCCTGCTCCTGGCGGCGCTGGTTCTGTTCGCTACCGAACTGACGGTCCTGGCCGCTGGAGTTCTGCGAGCCCTGCTGGTTCGACTGGCCCATGTCGCGGTTCGCGCTCGACGACGAGTCGAAGCGCAGCTCCGCCACCGTCACCCCGGCCTGGCCGAGGTGCGAGAGGAGCTGTTCGCGGTGCTGGCCCAGGAAGGCGGAGACGTTGGCGTCCTTCGACGCGATGGCGATGTTCACGCTGTCGTGGGACTGGCGGTTGACGGTGATGTCGAGCAGGCCCAGCTCGTCGTGCTGCACCTTGAGGTTCACCGTCGGCTCCTTCGCCGCGCGGGCCTGGACGATGTAGTCGGAGACCTGAGACAGGATCGAGTCGGCGTTCACGTCCGCGCTCTGGCCCAGAGTGTTGAGCTGGAAGACTTTCTGTTCGCCGCTCGTGGTGACGTTGGCGAGGGCCGCGGGGGCGACGACGGCGCCGGCGGTGATGAGCGTCTCCGGAGAGGCGCTGCTGAGCACCTGCTCGGGGATGGCGCTTTGCTGGAGGTCGACCGGCTTCGCTTCCAGCGCGAGGCTCTGCGGCTTGCTTGGCATGCCGTAGGCGTTCGTCGGAAGCGCGCGGTGGCTGACGGTGTTCTTCTGCGCGACGAAGTCTTCGAAGCCCAGCAGCTTCGGATCGATCTCGCTCTTGGCGAAGTCGATCGCCGGAGAGCGCCCGGCGCCGCCCTTCACCGCGGCCGTCGGGAGGCCCGTGTCCTGCTGAAGCAAGAGGTCCTTGAGCTGAAGGCGTTCGGCCACCGGAGCTTCGAGCTCGGGCGCGAGCTGCACCTGCTCCGCGCCCTGGGGGAGGATGACGTCGTTCACCTGCTTGATCACCGACGGGTCCATCAGCTTGGGCGTCGGCTCGGTCGCCGGAGTGGCTCCGCCGAAGGAGAGGTCCTGCAGCTTGAGGCTCGCGGGCTGCAGCGCGGGCTGCGAGGTCACGTCGACGGTCGCCTCGGGAGCGAGCGCCACGAGGTCGCCCTTGAGATTTTGTGCCGAGAGGAGTTCGGGAGAAAGCATCGCCTCGAGGTCAGCGGCGCCGGCCTGCTGCAGCGTCGACTCCGCCTCGAGCAGAGCCGCAAACTCGCTGCTCGCATCACCGCCCAGCGCCGCGAGCAAGTTACTGCCCTCGGCTGCACCGGCGGTCCCCGCCTTCGCAGCTAGCTGTTGGTTCTCGAGAATGGAAATCGCTTTCATCACTGTGCGTTACTCCGTCCAGCTATCTTTTCATACTCATGTATTGTTTTTGAAGTCGGGCAGAAACTTCCTTGTCCATCAGGTTGAAGATCTTCGACGCCTTCTTGGGATCAAGCTTTTGGAGGATTTGCACCGCGATGTCCGCCTCCTGGACCGAAAGGAGCTGGGCAGCTTTTGCCGGTTGCATGTTCGAGATCACTTCCACCTGCTGGTCCACGCGCGCGCTGTGGTCCTCTTCAACTTTCTTCACGCAGGCGAGGAGGTTCTGGAGCTCCTGGTTGTGCTCGCGGATCTTCTTTTCGAGTTCGGCGGCGAGCACGTTCAGCTGGTCCTGGCGCTTCTCGAGGTCGAGCTCCTTGAGCCGCAGCGCCTCGTCTTTCGTGACGAGTTCCTTGGTGAGCTCGCTCACGCTCTTCGTCTTCACGCTGTCGACCTGCTTGCGGACCTCCTCGGCCACCTGCTTGACGAACTCCTCCTGCGAGTACGTCTTCGGCGCCTTCGGCGTGTTCGCGAACGAGGTGTTCACCCCGAGCGCGAGGAGTGCAATAAGAAACTTCATCATACGTCCTCCTGGCCCGCGCGCTGGTTTTCTTTCCAGAGCTGGACCATCTCTTCGACCTTCAGGTTCTCGTCTTTTTCGTAGGCCTTCTTCCAGGCCCGGAGATCTTTTTCACGCAGGTTCTCGATGAGCTTCAGGTCCGCGCGCTTCTGGTTGAGGTCCGCGCGCTTCTCCGCGATCAGGCCCTCGAGGCGCTCGACCTCCGTTTGCAGCTGGCGGATGCGGGCCTCGCGTCCCTCGGTGCTCATGGGAAAGAACGCGAGGTGGCTGGCGCGCATGCCGCCCGCGAGGTGGCCCTCCTGCTCGCGGTACGCGTCGGCGATCGCCTTCTCCACCGCGGCGATCTGCTCGAGCACGTTCTGCCGCTCGACCATGAGGTGGCCGAGCTCGTTGCGGCAGCGCTCCTCCAGAAGGGTGCGGAGCTTGCGGACGGCTTCGAGGCGGAAGGTGAAACGCTTCATCGCTTACCCCTGCTGGAAACTCGGGTCCACGGCACCCTCGGCCTTGCGCGCGACCTCCACCATCTTGTCGAAGAGTTCGCTCAGGCCAAGCCGCTCGCTCACGTCCTGGCGCAGAAGCTGCGTGAGATCCTCGTGGATCGCGATGGCCTTGTCGACCTTGAGGTTAGATCCTCGGGCGTAGGCGCCGACGGCGATGAGGTCTTCGTTCTGTTTGTAGGCGGCCATCAGATCGCGCAGGTGCGAGGCGACGATCTTGTGCTCACGCGTGGCGACCTTCGGCATCACCCGCGAGACGCTCTGGAGCACGTCGATGGCCGGGTAGTGGTTGCGTGCCGCGAGCTCGCGCGAGAGCACGATGTGGCCATCGGAGATCGAGCGCACGGCGTCGGCGATGGGTTCGTCGAGGTCACCGCCTTCCACTAGCACGGTGTAGATCC
>DAIPJL010000071.1:0-12811 GCA_036770305.1 Bacteriovoracaceae bacterium
ACCCTTGATGAGGTGCACCTGTCCGATGCCGGTTTTTTTCAACCTGCCCCAGAGAAAGAGCATCCCGCGAGTGGCCGTGCTCGATTCACTGCTCTGATCCAGGCGCGTCGTGTAGGGGAGCAGCGGCGCCTCGAGTTTCGACGAGGTTCGCAGAAGGCCTGCGAGCGCGTCCCGCAGCGGTGAATCCTGGCTGAGCAGGGAGCGCTCGGCATCACCGAAGCTGAGCTGCACCTCGGACTGTGCTTCTTGCTCAAAGACGAGGTCGGAGCTCAGGAGTGTGAACTTGAGGAGCTTGAGGAAGTCGAGCTGGAGCTGGGCGGCGACGCCGCCGCGCTGAAGCGTCTTCGCACTCTGGGCGACGCGGAGAAATTCTCCGACGCGCGAGGCTTCGCCAGGCGGCACGTGCTGGGCCGTCACGCTCGAGCTGTGGTTCGCCTCCAGGAGCACGCCGGCGCTGAAGGAGAGTCCGTTCCACGGGGGAGCTTCGACGAGGCCTCCGACGGCGAGGCTCCAGGTGTCTTCTTTGCGTACGACCTGGCCCTCCTTGAGCTCGAGGAGCCCACCGGTATGGAAGCGGGTGAAAGGAAGGAAGAGCCAGCGGTAGTCGGCCACCAGGCCAGCGAGGAATGTTGGCGCGAAGTGATAGCTGGTGTAGACACGCTTGAAGCTGATCCCGGCGAAGGCGGCGATCTCGCTGGCACTCATGTCTACGGCGCCGGCTTCGGTGAGCTTCGACAGGAAGCTGGTCGCTTCGACGAGCACAGTGAAGGTGTCCATGACGATCCAGCGGTTCGCGTCGAAGAGATCGGGCGAGAGCTGCCGTTCGACGAAGAGCGAGAAGCCGCCGAAGGGGCGCTGCCAGCTCAGACCGCCGATGTTCATTTGCCCGAAGTCGAACTGCGCGTTGGCCGCCTGAAGCCGCTGGCTTTCTTCGGCGCCGATGCCCTGGTAGCGGGACTCGAGCCAGTCCCGCAGCTCGCCGAAGAGTAGTGACTCCTGGCCGTCGCCGAGCGAGGATTTCTTTCGGCGTGCGGCGACGAAGTCTTTGTCGAAGATGGCCGGGAGCAAGAATTCGAGTTCTTGTCGAGGAGCGGCGGTGCGAATGTTTTTGGCTTCGAGCTGCTGACGGAAGCCGGCACTCAGGCGGATATGCTGGAGATCTAAGGGATTTTCGCCGGCGTAGAGGACACCCGTCGCAAGCAATGATAAAATAGCGATGTGCCAGGCTTTCATGCGATATCCTAGTCGGAGAAGAGGTTAGGAGTTTATCGGTTGAAACTCCGCTGAGATGAGGCCCTGGGAGCTGCTTTTGGAGTGAGCAAATGAACGACCCTAAACACGAGAAATTCCGCGACTTGCTTGAGCAAAACTATCAGTGGCCAGATTTCTATACCTGGAAATTCATCGTCAAAGCCGACGGCCAGGGACAGGTAATGGCCCTTCTCCAGGGAATGGAGATTAGTGTTCGGGAGTCCGGCAAAGGGAACTACGTGAGCATCACCGTTCGTAAGTTCGTCGCCTCCACGGATGAAGTGCTCGCGGTGTACCAACTGATCGCTGGCATCCCCGGCGTCTTGAGTCTTTAGGGGAGAGCTATGCAGCAGACCGCCATCGTCCTCGGCGCCGGCGCCTTCGGAACTTCCATCGCCTTCGTGCTCGCGCAGAACTTCCAGCGCGTGATCATCAAGGTCCGCTCGACGGACATCTACGAGGAAATCAAGCGCGGCGAGAACTCCACCTACCTACCCGGGCAGAAGATCCCGGCTTCGATCGTGCCGGCCCTGGACTGGGATGAGGTGCGGGCGCAGACCCGGGGCGACGTGCAGCTCATCGTCTCGGGCCTGCCGACCTCTGCCATCCGGCCCTTCTTCCGCGAGCACGCCGAGACCGTGCGCGCCTACCTCGCGACGGGCATCCCCTTCGTGTCGCTCGCCAAGGGCATCGACACGGAAACCCTCGAGCTCCCCGACGACATGCTCACGGACTATCTGCGCGAGCACACCGACCAGCTGACCTACCTCTCTGGCCCTTCCTTCGCCAAAGAGATCCTCGACAAGCAGATCACCCTGGTGAGCCTCGCGGGCCGGTCGCGGGCGACGCTGCTGCGGGCCTCGGCGCTGCTGCAGACGGAGTTCTTCAAGTGCTTCCCCACCTACGACGTCAAGGGTGTGCTACTGGGCGGAGCGCTCAAGAACGTGCTGGCCATCGCCGGCGGAGTCATCGAAGGCCTGGGCTACAACCACAACACGCGCGCCGCCATGATCACCCGGGGCATCGTCGAGATGCTGCGCTTCGGGGTGGTCTTCAACGCCCGGCCCGAGACCTTCTACGGCTTCTCCGGCATGGGAGACCTCATCCTCACGTCCACCGGCGAGCTCTCGCGCAACAAGCAGTTCGGCATCGAGATCGCTAAGGGGAAGCGCCCGGAGGACATCATCGCAGCCACGCGCTCGGTGGTGGAGGGCTATCGTACGACGAAGGCCGCCTTCGAACTCGCCCAGCGCTACGAGATCCGCGCGCGGCTCTTCACCGGCATGTACCTGCTGCTCTACCAGAACCACGACCCGCAGGCCCTCATCAGCGAGATGATGAAGCTGCCCTCGAAGTTCGAAGGAGAATAGCGTGCGCGTCCACCTTCTTGTTCTCCTGCTCGCCGGCTGCGCTCCGCTCAGGCCCGAGCGCAGCTCCGACCTCCAGTTCTGCACGGAGGACGCCCAGTGCGTGCTCCACCGCAGCGGCTGCGGGAAAGTGGTCAGCTTCCACCAGAAGTTCACGAGCTACGTGCAGGAGGAGTTTCGCCGCCGCGAGGAAGGCCGCCGCTGCCAGCACCCGCCTGACGAGCGCCGCTACCGCACGCGCTGCGAGCAGAACGCCTGCACTCTCATCGAGCTCGACTGATCTCCTGAGCTGTTTGCTGGATGAACTCGTTCACCCAGCGGGCGCAGTCGAGGTCATGCCTGTCCGGGGTGAGCTTCGGGGCGAACTCTACCACGTCGAAGCTCTTGAGCCGGCCCGTGCGCGCTAGCTGGGTTGCGAGGAGCTGCGCCTCCGACGGTGCGACGCCCTCGGGAACGCGCGTACCGGTCGCCGAGAAGTTCGCGGGGTCGAGCGCGTCGACGTCGAAGCTCAGGTGGATCGGGGCACGGTGGGTGGGGTCGGCGAGCGCGAGGGCGTCGCGCAGAGGGCCCCGCACGCCGTGCTCCCGGATGGTCTGTGCGCTGATCAGCTGGATACCCCAGCGCGTGATGAAGTCCGCTTCGGCGGCGTCGACGTCGCGGGTGCCAACGAGGATCAGGCGCTCCGGACGAAGCTTCCGGCGAACCCACTCGAAGCCCGGCGTCTGCTCCGCGAAGGGAAGGAGAAAGGAAAGCGGCATGCCGTGGAAGTTCTGACTGCGTGAGGTGCTCGGCGTATTCATGTCCGCGTGGGCGTCGAGCCAGACGACGATCGAGTCGGGCCTAGCGCTGAGGATCCCGTGGACGGTGCCGAGGCCCAGGCCGTGGTCTCCGCCGAGGATCACGAGCGGGGAGGTGCTGCGCGCGTGAGCTTCGATGTGCTCGCTGATGAGTCTGCCGTAGGAGGGGATGAACTCTCGAGAGTCGTGTTCGAACTCGAGGTCGCCGAGGTCTACGGCTCCGGCGAGCCCAGAGAAAAGGCCCTGCTCTCGGAGTAAGCGCGGCGCGTGGCCCACTTCCCGGTGCGGCTGGCCCCAGATGAAGGGGACGCCGAGAACGTGGGGGCGCGGGTCCTGCGCCGGAAGGCCCACGCCGTTGCCGAAGTCGCTCAGCGTGCGCATGTGACCTCCGTGGCGAGTCGGCGGTTGAAGAGCGGAGGGAGCTGAGTGACGTCGACGACGGTGAAGATGTCGACGCAATCCATTTCTTTGTCGTAGGCCAGGGCAGAACTGATCTTCGCGCCGGCGGCGAGGTACAGGTCTAAGAGAGAGTTCCCCCGGCGCTCTTGGGCCGGCGGTGCTTCGTTCCGGCAGAGTCCTTGCACCTCCTCGAACTGGCCGATGCAGAACTCCGCGGTGGGGTAGACCGCCCCTTCCTCGAGGAGCGAGCCCTTCGACTTCGCCGCCGAGGCGAGCTGTCCCCAGTCGCTCATGTCCTTGCGCGCGAGCGATGAGCAGCCGAACATGTAGCGCGTGTCGGTGCGCGCGGCGTACTCGCACAGGCCCCGCCAGAGCAGCCGCAGGACGACGCCGTTGCGGTAGTCCTCGTGCACGCACGCGCGGCCGAGCTCGAGCTTGTGGCCTTCGAGTGCGAGGAAGCGGTCGAGGACGAACTCGCCCTCGGTGTAGTACTTCGACACAAGGTTCCGCGTGCTGGAGCGCAGGCGGTAGCAGGCGATGGTCTTGCCGGTCTCGCGGTGCCGGATGATGAGGTGGTCGCACCAGAAGTCGTGGCCGTCGAGATCTAGAGAGGGAATCAGGGCCAGTGGTTTGATGGAAGAGAATTCTTGGAAGAACACGTGGTAGCGCAAACCGAGGACCGCGAGGAGCTCGCGCTTCGTCTCGGCGATCTTGATCTCGTAGGGGCCGCTCTGGTAGCTAAAGGTGGTGAGTGGTTTTAGTCGGTGCGAGGCGAAGGCGAGGCGGAAATAGTAGTGCAGACGGGCCTGGAGAAACTGAACACTGAACACAAGTCGCTTCATCATCGGGCCACTCCTGGGCTAAGGATTCGCGCACGGCTTCGATGCCGCTGTCCTTAGAATTGGAGCATGGAGATCGTCAGAGCGCAGTGGCCTGGGAAAGGTCTCACCGAATCTTGGCAGGATCCAAACAATCGGAGCAAAAAACTGACACCCAGATCAGTGCGCGGCGAGGATCGGCACCAGCTGGAGCTCGGCGTCGCGCAGCTCGGTGCGCGGGTCAACCCACTGCGCGGCCCGCGAGTAGGCGTAGTACCCGGTGAGTTGGCTGACGAAAACGATCGCGTATCCCGCGACCTTGAGGTGTGGCCTGCGCGAGCGCACCGCCGCCTCGGTGAACTTGTGAAGCACGTGGAACTCGAGCATCAGCTGGGCAGAGTCGATGCCGAGGCTCCAGGCGGTATCGAACATGACGCGGTCGCGAGACTGGGCTCCGTCGATCGCTGTGCCCACGGCGTAGGAGCTCGACGCACCGACCACGCCGATGAGAGCGAAGCGTGCGAGTTTCGAGTTTGCCATGGAGTTTGCGCCGGTCATGAGCATGGTCGCCACGAGAGCGATGGAAACGTTCTCGTGGATTTCGGGATGGTGCAGAAGGTTGAGCGCCGCGGTCGTCGGATTCGGGTCCTTGATGCTGTTGTAGTGAGAGATGCTTTCGGCCGTGAGCTGGGCCGTCGTGGAGGCGGCGATGTATTTCCACTCCGCACGGACGTTGCGAGCGCCGGCGATGAGGAGATTCTTCGATCGCTTCAGCGCCGAGTTGAAGGTCACCGCACGGATCGCCTCATGGATCGAGCGTTGGTAGGTCTTGAGCCCGAGGCGCAGGCCCGCTCCGGTGCCGGTGCGCGCCCCGGCGTTGTCGAGGCTTCCACCGACGCGAGCTCCGAGCGCCTTGAGGGCCCGCCCGGCCCACTTGAGGAGCACGGCCCCCGAGAGCCACAGTCCAGCGTCCGCGCCCCACATGAGAGCGTGCTCACCCGCGAGAGATTTTTCGAGCCGCTCGTAGGCAACCCGGTTTCCTTCGAGCAAGAGATTGAGACCATAGATGTACTGGTCACGCGTGAGTGTCGCCTTGTTCTGCTCGAGGACGATGCGCAGTTCTTCGAGGTCCATCCAGTCTCGGTTGAAGGTTTCCTGTGCCTCGAGGAGGTGCTCCATGCCGAAGAAAAGAAAAGACAGGATGCCTTCGGTGATCCCGTTGAGGTACGCGCCACCCGAGTAGCGCGCGTGCTGGGCGAGCACGGCACGCGCCCGCTCCCAGGAGGTCTCCCGGGGCGTGTTCCGCTCGTAGAAACTGATTCCGTTGTCGCCGAGGACGAAGAATGCCTCGATGGTCCCGTCGCCGTTGATGTCACGGCCGTGGCCCAGCAGGACCTTGGCCATGTTCGCCGTCTCGAAGCGCATCTCCCGCTGGCCGCGGGCGTTGATCGAGTCGAGGGCACGGACCTTCACCTGCCGGCCCTGAGCGGTGGTGAGGTCGAAAACCATTTCACCGCCCCAGGCGCCCTCGGGGAGAGCGCAGAGGATGAACAGGAGAGACACGAGCAAGAGAATGGGTCGAAGCATAGGCCCCACGAGCAGTAAAGTTTGGTTGCGGGGGGACTATAGTGGCTTTTTTAAAAAAAGGGAGAAAACAGCCTTCTCCCTCTCTATTTTACAGGCTTTGCGGCTTCCAGGATTTCGCGGACCTTGCCGAGGGTGATGGTTTCCCCCAACGATACCAGCTCGCCACTTGGCCGCTGGAGGAAGTAGGCGGGGACGCCCACGATGTTGTGGGCGCTTAGGAAGCGCGTGATGGTGTCGTCCCGTTGGGTCCAGTCGCCGCGCAAGAGCACCACGTCGTACTTCGCCATGAGGTCCTGGAAGCTGCCGGTGTCGAGCACGAGCTTCTTGTTGACCTTGCAGGTGAGGCACCACTGCGCCGTGAAGTCGATGAAGACCCACGAGCCCTTGTGGGCCTCGAGGAGTTCGGGGGCAAAGGGACTCCAGCTCCCCGTGGCGAGGGGCGCTTCGAGCCGGTCTAGCGGCTTCAGCGGAAAGTTCTTCACCGCCCCGAGCACCAGCGCGAGCGGGAGCAGGAAGAAGAGCGCGTTGAGTCCAAGGTTCTTGGAGATCCGTGCGCGGAAGAAGAAGGCGAAGAACACTGAAACGTAGAAGAGGGCGAGGGGCCAGATCCACTGAGTGGTGTCGACGAGGTTGAGGAACACATCCGACAACCAGACCACCGTCACGAGGAGCGTGAGGCCCAGGAAGTACTTCAGCTTCTCCATCCAGGCCCCGGGCCGCGGAAGAAAGGCGACGAGCTGCGGGAAGAGTGCCGTGAGAACGAAGGGAGCCGCGAGGCCGAGGCCCACGAAGCCGAACACCAAGAGAATCGTCGCAGGCCCGGCGGTGAAAGCGAAGGCCAGAGCGGTTCCAAGGAAAGGTGCCGAGCAGGGCGTGGAGAGGATCGTCGAGAGCACACCGGTGAAGAAGTCCCCCGCGAGGCCCTGGCCCACGTCCGTGGCACCGAGCGTTTTCCCGCCGGGCGTCCGGAACTCGAAGAGCCCGAAGAGGTTCAGCGCGAGGACGAAGAGGATGCCCAGCATGGCCAAGACGAAGAGCGGTGACTGGAGCTGGAAGCCCCAGCCGACGGCTTCGCCAGAAGCCTTGATGGCGATCACAGCACCTGCAAGGATCAAGAAGGTCGCGATCACGCCGACGCTGTAGGCGAGGTTATGGCGTAGGATCTGCGAACGCGGCAGGGACTGGTACTTGATGAGGCCAAAGAGCTTGAGGGAGATCACCGGAAGTACGCAGGGCATGAGGTTCAGGATCAGGCCCCCGAGGAGCGCGAGCAGGAGCATGAGGGCGAGGGGCTGCGGAGAAGCCGCGTTCGGCAGGTCGAGCGTCGAAGCAGTGCTCCCGGAAAGGGGTGAGAAACTCTGGAAGCGCTCCTCGAGTGCCGCGGCGGTGGGCGAAAAACTGTCGACGCTTTTCTCGATGACGGCGACCTTGCCCTGCGGCGTCTGGTAGAGGTAGCGCAGCTTGATCGGAGGAGCGAAGCGGCCGTCGGCACGAAGAGGCTGTGGCGGCTCTTGGTACTCGCCGTCCCAGTCGACGGTGAACTTGCCGACGATCAGGTTCTCCGTGGCATCCCAGCGCAGGCTCTCCCGCTTGTGACCCATCGGGGGAGCCGGGAAGGGGGTGAGAAGGTTGAGACCAGGGTTCAGAGTCTGTGGGGTGAGTCCCTTGGCCTGGTAGTCGAGGCGCAAGGTACTGGCGCCGTCTCTCGAGACGAAGAACTCCAGCTCCGCCGGCCAGGGCATCACCGCAGGAAGCGCGGCGAGGCGCCCCCGCAGTTCATCTTCTGAAAGCCCCGAGCGCGCTGTCTTGACGGTGACCTTTCCTTTGGGGTCGACGAGCAGAGCGGCGCTGGCGCCGCCCGGGATGCAGATGTCCTTGCAGATGAGCCACTGTACTTTTACCGCGAGCTCGCCGTGCAGCTTGGCGGGAAGCTTGAAGAAGAAGCTTGGGTCACCTTCGTAGCCGTAGGTGAGGATGTCTCCCGCCTCCAGGTAGCGGTGCGGCGCTGGCCACTCGAGCTCCTCGAGTTTCAGAGGAGCGCCATCGAGAGTGAAGGTGAAGCTGGTGGCGATGCCAGCATCCCCCGGGTTCTTCCAGTAAGTGTGCCACTTCTCCTCGTGGGCGATGGTGAGCGCGAGGAGCCGCTCCGGAGCGTCGATGACATCGCTGCCGAGGCGCGCATGATCCTGCCCCCAAGAAAGGGTGGGGACAAAGAGGAGGAGGAAGGCGAAAATAGACATGGCGAAATCCTCTGCTAGGAGATGGACGTTTGAGCACCGCAGTCTGTGACAGTCCGAAGAAGATTATATGCCTGACCGAAGAGTCAGTCGAGACACTGGCGCTCCTGGGTGAGCTCCGGAGAGTCGTCGGCGTGTCTATCTTTGTCCGGCGCCCCGTTGAAGCCACGCGTCTGCCGAAGGTCTCCGCTTTCACGGATTCGAAGGTTGACACCATCGTCGAGTTGGCCCCGGACCTCGTACTGGGGTTCTCTGATATTCAGAAAGACATCGCGCGCGAACTCATCGGCCTTGGCCTGAACGTTTGGATCGCGAACCATCGGACGGTGCCCGAGATCTTCGCCTACGTGCTCCAGCTGGCACGGCTGGTCGACCGTGCACCCGTGGCCCTCGAGCTGATCGCCGACTGGCAGAGTAAGATCGAGGAACTGCGCTCGAGGCCACGCAAGTTTAGGCCGCGGGTCTACTTCGAAGAGTGGGACGCACCGATGATTTCGGCCATCGCCTGGGTGAGCGAGTTGATCGAGATCTGCGGCGGCGAAAATATTTTCGCCGAGCGCGCGAAGAGTTCGCTGGCCCAGGGCCGCTTTTGCCAGGATGACGAGGTGATAGAGCGCGACCCGGACCTCATCATCGCCTGCTGGTGCGGCAAGAGGGCGCGCCTCGACAGTATCAGGGCCAGGCCCGGCTGGCAGGAGGTCCGCGCCGTGCAGACCGGCATGGTGGTGGAGCTTCCGGCGGAGATCTTTTTGCAGCCCGGGCCTGCACTCTTCGTAGACGGCCTTCGCATTCTCTCGGACTTGCTGGAGCGCGTTCCGCCGCGACCTTGACACCGCGGCTCCCTGCCACCATGGTGTGGGTATGAAAACGCTCTCTCTCTTGATTTTTTTGCTCGGATGTTCGGACTCCCTAGCGCAGAGCTCACTCGAGGAAAGAATGCGCAAGAGCTTCGAGTTCCATCAGAAGCTCCGGGAGCATATCCTGAAAGGCTTCGACGATCAGTCGCTGGGGGAGATGAACAAAATGCTCGACGACCTCATGGACGAGGCCTTGCGTGAGTCGCCGGCCATGGGTCTGTCACGCTTCTCCTCGGGCCTGCGGCTGTCCTGGAGCGAGTCCGATAAAGGCCGCGAGCTCATCGTGATCCCGCGCTCGCCCCAAGACAAGGTCGACGTGACGGTGGAAAATAAGATGATCATCATCAAAAGCTCTCGGCGTGATGGGGACAGCGTTTCCGAATCGACCCACATGCAGACCGTGCCCGACGACTGCGACGCGAGCGCCGTTAAAACGGATGCTCGCGACGCGGGCCTGGTCCTCCTTTTCCCGTGGCTCAAAGGGGCGGCGCCGAAGTCACTCCCCGAGAACCGGCCCAAGCCGCTCAAAACGGAAAAGAAGAACATCGACGTCTAGGGCGAAAATTCCCTTAAAGTCCGCGGCAATTTATGCCGATAGAGGAGGTAACCCAAAACCAGGGAGGCCTAGGATGAAATGGGTATCAATGCTGCTTCTGACTCTAGTTTTCGTATCTTGTGCACACCAGAATCGTCAGATCTCATCGACTGATGATCAGGAGAATCCGCAGCACCGTGAGCGCTTCGGCTTCCAAGATCCCTACGGCGCGCGCTACTAGAGCTACTTCTTCTCCCACTCAGGGATTTGGGTGATCTCTAGGCGAATGCGTTGAAAAGTTTCAAGACGACTGAGGATCACGCGAGTTGCGTGATCCTCTTCGTTTTGGGCCCGGAACCAGCAGCCCTTGCTGTGTTCGTCGTGGCCGCAGTTGCGGAACTTGCAGCGAACGGAGCCCTCCGCCACATCCGGAAAACAAGAAAGTAATTCCTCTTCCGTCAGGTCGCTGAGCGACATCGAGCGCACCCCGGGCGAGTCCACCAGAGTGAAATCTCCGCAGTCCACTAGCTCGGCCCAGGTCGTGGTGTGCATCCCTTTGCCGACTTTACCCATTTCCCCACTCAAAAGCTCTACCTCGCCACCGGAGAGTTCGGTGATGAGACGACTCTTTCCGACGCCGGACTGGCCCAAAAGAATCGCCGTGCTGTGCTCAAGAGCGGCGTGGAGCTCGTCAAAGCCGTGCGCCAGGTGGCGGGGGCGGTAGTCCGGGTTTTCAGCGCAGACTTCGAAGGCGCTCACTCCCAGAGGCGCCACGCGCTCGGCCTCAAATTTGATGTCGAAGTCACCCTTGAAGAGGTCCATCTTGTTGAAGACGAGCAGGGTGGAAAGGCCCCACTGGTGCGCGCGCACCAGGTAGCGATCGACGAGGCCGCGCTTGTAGGCCGGCAGCTCGGCGCTCACCACGAGGAGAACTTTGTCGACGTTGGCGGCGATGATCTTTTTCGTTTTCTCACGCGGGATGTTGCGGAAGATCGTGCTGGTGCGCTCGCGGGCTTCGGTGATGGTCCACTGACCCTCGCCTTCGGCTTCGAGCACCACGTGGTCTCCGACGACGAGGTGCTCGTGCTTCAGGAGTTTCGCTAGCGCCGTCGCCGATACGATGTCGCCGTCCGCCGTGAGGCAGTCGAAGGTGCGCTTGTTAGAGCTGAAGATACGTGCGTTCAATGACATAGGGAGCTTGTTCTAGCACGAGACAGAGGAGTTTGACATTGACGAGTGGGGCCGGGCAACCTATTGTAATCGCTGGCGATGCACCCTTAGCTCAGCTGGATAGAGCAACCGCTTTCTAAGCGGTCGGTCAGAGGTTCGAATCCTCTAGGGTGTGCCATTTCTTGCAAAAGAGCTTGGTTAAAGATGCGACCCATTCAGGCCCCGCAGAGTCGTAAACTAGTGGCCCTGACGCTGGCCCTGCTCGCGGTCCCATTTTTGATCCTCATCGACCTCTTCAATACGAACTGGCATGGCCGCGACCTGGGCCTGGTTCTCGTGACTATCCTCTTCGCGCTCTGGGTGTTTGCCATCTTCGTCTTCGCCCGCAGGAGGAGCTCTCCCCGCAGCACTCTGATCGCTGCGGCCCTGGCGACCTTTCTGAGTAGCGGACTCACGCTGAGCTCACTGGCCTACCAACAGGGCCTCGGTAAGAGTCGATACAGCAGAGCTCTCTTCAAGGCGAGCTCCGCCAGTGCGCTGGTGACCTTACCGGTGTCGGCACAGGCGCTGTGGGGCGGAGCTCTGCGAGAACAGCCACTCAAGCTTCGCTACCTGGCGCACCTCACGGAAGACGGTCTCTTCGTGAGACGCCTCAAGCGCGAATTTCGCAGTAATGTCGCGCGCGATCAGCTCTGTGGGCAGCAGGAGGCGCTCGCGTGCTTCGACGAAATCCTCTCGACGGCGTCGGAGCAGTTCCTCATCACCCAGACCGGAGTGACGGCGCTGATGGCGCTGCGGGCGCAGCTGATCCACGAGAAAAAGAGCAAGGGCCTGCTCGAGAGCTTCAAGACGGGGCTCAAGCACTTCGAGAGCTGGTCGATCTACCGGCAGGTCCGGCAGCAGCAGGACGAGCACTGGCGCCGCGAGTTTCCTGCGGGGTTCCTAGAACGCTAGCGCCGCGGGGTGGGCGCGGAAGCGCTCCTGAAGTTCCGGCGAAAAGTGAAGCTGCCCCTCGCTCGGGCCGAGGACCCGGCCGATCTTCCGCGAGCTCGCGAAGCCGAGGGGGCGCAGCTCTGCGAGCACCTGCCGCACGAGCTCTGGAGCGCCGGCCATCACCCAGCCACCGTTGGTGCTCGAGGTGTAGTTCTTGCGAGGCCCGCTGAAAACGAGGGGATCGATGTACTCGATGTCTTCGAGGAGCACCGTCTGGCCGCTGAGCTGAGCGGCGTCGCGCAGCACTTTGAGGCCTGGCCCGCTGAGATCACTGATGAAGCTGAGGTGCTTGTCGGGCCGGGTGCTTTCGCCGAAGCGCGGTCTGAAGCGCTGGGCCAGCTTGGCCAGCGAGTAGCGCGGAGTCGTAAAACGACGAAGCACGAGCTCACGGAATGCGCGCAGCTCCGGGGACACTTGACCCGCTCGCCAGGCCATCCGGTGGGCGCTGAGGAGTGCGAGGTCGCCAAGCTCTTCGGTGATGATGATGTCGTCGCCGGGACGCAGTCCCGCGAAGGTGCTCGGGGCCACCGGGCCTGCGCCTTTCACCGTGGCGCCGATGAGGTGCGCACCGATGCCGAGGGGCCGCGTCGGGTGAAGTGTTATCTCGACGCCGAACTCCCGCATGGAGCGCGCGTAGTCGTCGAAGTGAGCGCGGAAGATCGGCAGCGCCTCGGCCGGCCCGTCTACGACGGCCCGGCGCTCGGCGCGGGGGCCGAGATCGCCGGGCCCGCGCTCGTCGAGGAGCCGTTCACGGTCGTCGTCGTCGGCCCGGGCACCGTCGCGCGCCTCGACGGCCTGGG
>DAIPJL010000282.1:0-1797 GCA_036770305.1 Bacteriovoracaceae bacterium
GCGCTCGAGCTGCTCGAAGATCACCCCCAGCGCCGCGACCGCCTGGCCCGACTTCGGGTCCTGGCGGTGGGCTTCGCGGAACGCGAGCTGCGCCGACTTCAGGTCATTGCGTTCGACGTGCATCTTTCCGAGGTAAAAACTGAAGACGGCGTTGCCGGCGTGGCGCGCCTGACACAGCTTGTACTGCTTCTCGGCTTCCGCCCACTTTCGCTCGAAGCCGATCGCCTTGGCGAGGAAGAGACAGGCCTCTTCCTGCTGTGGGTTGCGAGCGAGGATCTCGCGGTAGACGCGCTGAGCATCGCTACCGCGCTCGGCACTGCCATAGACGCCCGCAAGGATCAGCCCTGCGCCCTCATCTTTATTTTTTGCGTAGATGCTCTCGAGGACCTTCTGCGCGGCCTCCATCTGCCCGGTGCGGATCAGGGCGACGGCGTACTTCTTGTGCACAAAAGGGTCCGCGGTCAGTTTCGTGAGCGGCTTCAACAGCACCAGTGCAGTCGCGAAGTCTCCGCTCATGAGCGCGGAGTTTCCTTTCAAGAAAAGTCCCGTCGCCAAATACTGAGAGGAAGCCGGCCCTTGGCGCTGTGACTCCTCTGCCAAGGCATCCAGCCTCTCGGCGGCGAGCTCCAGGGCCTCGCGATTCAGGCGCTCTACTTGCTCCTCCGTGAGCACCACTTCCGGCGCCCTCCCCTGATGCGCGCAGGACACAAGCGCGAGAGAGAAACTCAGGAGAAGGGAGAGCGAGGTGAGCTTGTTCATCCGTAGGACTTCCTTGGCAAAAAGGACCAATCCCTGGTCCCCTAGAAATCTTTTCGGCTTGAAAGCGAAGGAATTTTAAGACAGGAGCCAGACGGAAGATTGACTCTCCCTTAAACCCCAAGGCATTGAAATTACGAAATTTTTCGGCATTTTTTACCTCCTGAGAAGGAGTTCTAAAAATAAGGCATTTTTTTTGACGAACCATGTTGACAGTTTTCCGACGCGTTTAGTATCACTGCCCTCGCTTAGCGACTCTGATGTTTATTTGCTCCGCATAATTTTCGCTTGGACTTCTTGCGAAAATATTTAGGTGCGGCGGGCCTAAATCGACCAGATGGCGTTTTACAAAACACGGCTTATTGACAATAGTACCTCGGTCTTTATCGACAGGTAGGAAACCAAAATAGATAGGGGAAACGACATGAAAGAAGTTCGCACGATCAAGCGTTACCAGAACCGCAAGCTCTATGACACGTTCCAGTCTTGCTACGTGACCCTCGAGGAAATCGCCCAGATCATCCGTGAAGGCCATGAGATCCAAGTGATCGACAACAAGTCCAAGAACGACATCACTTACATGACTCAGATTCAACTTTTGTTTGATCAGGAGCGTAAGGCTCTGAAGCCAGGCAACACTGAGCTTCTGAAGCGTGTTATTCGTTCTGAAGAAGGCACTTTGACAGGCTACATCAATACTCTTGAAGCAAAGCTCGGCATGGAAGTGTCAGCTTCTCAAGAAGAAGAGTTCAAGCCCTTCGCTCCTTCGATGACTTCTTCTGTTGAGAACACAGCTACTTTGAACTAAACTCCTCTACATGAGGAACTCAGGTTTCAACAAAGTCGCGGCTTCGGTCGCGACTTTTCTTTTTTCGGCCTCCCTTTTCGCGCAGGCCAAGCCTTTTGCGCCGAAGATTCAGACGCCGTCCACTTCTCAAGAACTGGTGACGCCAGAGACCTCTCCCGCTGCCGTAAAACCTGAAAAGAATGAGGAACCAGCGACGGCACCTCGTTCCTCCACCGCACCCGCTCCACGTCAAC
>DAIPJL010000072.1:0-12658 GCA_036770305.1 Bacteriovoracaceae bacterium
CGTCTTCCTTCGCGAGCCTCCGCTTCGCGAAGAGCTGGCTCACCGATGCGCCACCCTTGCCCGGCGGCGCACGAGACAAGATCGCCCTCGCCGATCTCGCCAGCAAGCTCTGCTTCTGGGGTGGCATCGAAGCTGGCAACTTCAGCAGCACAGGGCACTGCTTCGATCCCGCCTTGAACACCTGGTCACCGATAACGCCGACCGGCGCACCGGCCATGCGGGCCCGGCATGCGACGGTGTCCTCCGCCTCCGAGCTCTACATCATCGGCGGCGACTCCGGTGGTACTGCCCTCAACAGCGTCAGCCGCTACAACGGATTCAGCTGGACCACGCTCGCGACCCTGCCCACCGGCCGAACCGAAATGATCTACGGCTACGATCCGGTGACCATGCGGATCCTCGTCTGGGGCGGCCGCGCGAACCCCTCATCGCTCGTCCCGGGCAATGGCCACCACTTCAACGGGTCAGGATGGAATCCCGTTTCGAATGCGCCTCCGATCACGAATCGCTACCAATCGGCGTACGCGGTTCACGGCGGCAAGCTTTTCGTCTGGGGCGGCGGGGACTTGTCCGCGAGCGTCTTCGGCGACGGCGCCAGCTATAGCTTCATGGCCACGATGTGGGACACTCCGGCCCTCAGCACGCTCAACGCTCCCGGCCCGCGCAAGAACATGGCCTTCACCAAGGTCGACAACAAACTTTTCATCTGGGGCGGCGAAGATGGCCTCGGCAACAAGTTCAACGACGGGGCCATCTACAACATGGACACGGACACCTGGACTCCGCTGCCGGCGCTCACGGTGTCCGTCCCCGCGATGTCCCACAGCATGGCCACCAGTGACGGCACCAGCGTCTACGTCTGGGGCGGGATCGCGGCCGGGAACATTAACACCCCAGCCGGCTTCATCTACCATCCGGCCACCAACACCTACTCCATGCTCACGCCGCAGAACGCCCCACTCGGCGTTGTCGAAGGGAGCTTCAAATTCTTCCAGGGCCGCTTCTACATGGTCGGAGGAAGGAACACGGGGGACTTCGCGGTGAACGATGTGAAGGCCTTCGGACCTCCACCTTAAGGCGCCCTCAACGTCGGAACGCTTCCGTCTGGTATTTTTTGGCACATTTCGGTGGCGCCTCTCGCTATTGCAAAAGACAATGGAACCTTAACCTCGGAGGTTCCATGCTTCGCCCATTCCTTTTTGCGTCTCTGCTGCTCGCTTCGTTCACCACCTTCGCCCAAGACCGCAGTAGCGGCTGCGGCATGGGCTGGCAGGTCACCCGCTCGATGACCACCACGGGCTCGTACACTCGCGCGCTCACCAACGCGACCTTCTCGAACACCATCGCCATGACACTCGGAACCTCGGGCTGCGCGAAGCACGACCTGGTGATGCTGGAGAAGCAGAAGATCCACTACGTAGAAAACAACCTCGTCCCCCTCAAGCGCGAGATGGCGACCGGCAAGGGTGAGCGCATCCAGGCGCTGGCGCAGGTCTGGGGCTGTCCGAACTCGGAGGCCCTCACCGGACTGCTCCGGGCCAACTACGCCGAAGTCTACCGGACGGAGGATCCGAACGCCGTCGTCGAGCGCGTGAACCAAATCATCCGCCGCCATCCGCACCTCGAAAGCGCCTGCGAGATCAAAGCCTAGCGCGTGCTTATTTTCTTTCTTCTCCTGCGGGCCCTGTCTTCGGACGGGGCCTTTCATTTAGACCCGCAGTGGCAGCGGCTCCTTTACCTCGACCTAGAGACGGGGCCCTATCTGCTCTCGCCGGAGCGAAGCGCTGAAGCGGAGTGGAAAAAGACCCTCGAGCTCTTCCGCGACCCGCAGAAGAAGGGAAACGACCATCCGCAGTGCCTCTACCCGGCACGCCGGCTCGTCCTCGAGCGCCTGCTCGGAAGCTCGGCGCCGGCGCGCGTGGTCTGCCCGGACTTCGACGAGTGGATGGCGAAGATCTCTCCCCAAGGTGTCAGCCTCGTGTTCGCCGGCAACTACCCCGATAACCCCGGCTCGCTCTTCGGTCACACTTTCCTACGGATTCACACCACGACCGGCGCCTCGCACGCCGTGCTCGACCAGGCGATCAACTTCTCCGCCGAGGTCAGCGACGACATCGGCTTCGTCTACGCCGTCAAGGGCCTCGTCGGTAGCTACTACGGCGGCTACACGCTCACTCCCTACTACGTGAAGCTCAACGAGTACAACGAAGCCGAGGGCCGCGACGTCTGGGAGTACCGCACCGACTTCACTCCCCGTGAGACGGAGTTCCTCCTCGCACACATCTGGGAACTCAAGCAGCGCGCCGAGTTCCGCTACTTTTTTCTCTCGCAGAACTGCTCGTACTTCATCATCCGCCTCTTCGACATCCTGCGGCCCCAGCAGAGGCTCGCGCAGGAGCTCCCCTGGTACGTGATCCCGCTTGAGACGATCAAGGTTTTCTCCCGGCGGGGCCTCGCGACCGCGGTGACCTATCGGCCCTCCGTTCGGCTGATGGCCCGGCGCTACACGGCGAAGCTCGACTCACGCCAGCGCCGCGAGCTAGAGGCCCTCCTCGACGCCGACGAGGAAGTGGTGAGCCAGGATCCGCAGGTGCTCCACGCCGCCGCCTGGCAGATCTCCGCGCTCCACTCGCGCAGCGACGGAGTCCTCGCAGCGTCCCTGAAGCAAAAAGAAGCCGTCATCCTCACGAAGATGAGCCGGCTAGAGGTCGACGACCGCCTCGAGCTCCAGCACGCGGCACCGGACCAGGGCCACGCCATCGGGCAGCTCGCCTTCGGAGTTCTTTCACAGCAGAAGCCGGGGCTACTCCTGGAGTACCGACTAGGCGTCCACGAGCTAACGGACTCGCCCCTCGGCTACCTTCCGCTTTCCGAGCTGGCGATCCTAAAGACCAGACTCGCCGTGGAAGAGCGGAAAGTGAGCCTCAATCAGGTCGATTTCCTTTCGATGATGGTGCTCCGTCCTCGTAGCATCGAAGAACGCGAGTGGTCCTGGTCCACCCGGGCCAACTACGAGCACCGCGCGACCCTCTTCGCCGCACAAGAGCGACAGGTGCACCTGAACTTCCTCGCCGGGACGGCCCACCAGCTCGGGGACCACGTGGCGACCTTCCTCGCCGGGCCCTTCGCGCTGGCACAGGGCCTGCGAGACCTCGGGTACGGCCTAGCGCTGGAGCCCGGACTCATCTCGCGCTGGCACAGGCTCATGCTGGTCAATCGGGTCCAGGTCCTGCAGCGCCTGGATCAGCTGCGGGCCTACTCCCATCAGCTCGTTCCACAGTCCATCGTGACCTTCCGGCACTCCACCGAAAGCGAGACTCAGCTGGAAGCGAGCTACCCTTTGCGACTGGGAAATTTCTTTCCATCGGCCGGGCAAGTCGCGCTAAAATTTGACCACCACTTCTAGGAGCCTCCATGCGCGCTTGCTCGCCGCTGATCTTCGCAGCCTTCGTAATTACACTTGCTCCTTCCCTGGCCCTCGCCTGCCGCTGCACCCCGGACGCAAACAAGGCGCTCGGGGAGGCTCCGGAAAAAGCGCTCGTCTTCATGCTCGGCGAGGTCCTCGGCGACAGGCCACCGCTCACCTTCCGGCCCACGGAAGTGTGGCGCGGAGAATCCAAGGACATCAAATTTGGTGGCACGAGTTCCTGCGACCACCGCGTCGCGGAGAAAAAAAAGTACGTGCTGATCGCCAAGGGGCCTGAGGGGATCTTCCTTTGCAACTCGCTCATCATTCCCGAAGCCGAGGCCGCGTTCTACATCGCCAAAGGCCGCGCGCTGCTGAAGAAAGATGACGTCGTCCCGAAGCACCTGCGCAGCGACTTCCCGCCGCTACCGGACGAGTGGCGCCGGTGTAAAGTCGATAGCGACTGCGCGAACATGAGCCTCGGCTGCCGTGCCACGACCCACTACTACAACCGCGCGTTTCAAGCGCAGATGAGGGCTTACCACGAGCGCGAGGTGGGCAAGTACGATTTCAAAGACTGCGTCGGAGTCAGGGCCAAAGTCGGAGGCCTCCCGCGCTGCGAGCGGGGAACCTGCGAGTCGATGAAGTACCCGGACGAAAGCGAGTGCACTCTCTTTGCGATGATATGGGAGAACTCCGCGACCAAAGAGCGCAAGAACGAGAAGGATTACTCGCTGGAGGCCAGCGGAGAAGCCGAGTGCCTCGAGGAGTGCGAGCGCCAGTACCAGCGGCTCAAACGCCTCGACGCCGCCATGATCTATGGCACCAAGTGCACCTTCGCGGGACGCGCGCTCCCGATGCCCTAGCCTACTTGCGCGCGATCATCCGCCGCACGTAATCGATGTGCACGCGCAGGAAGTAGAACTGCTCGGCGAAGGCCGCGCGGATGCGCATGTTGCGCACGTCGCGCTCGATGTCCTCGAAGTCCCGGTAGAGCTCCGCGAGCTTCTCGTCGTCGTGCTCGTTCTTGATCTCCTCCTCGAGCTGCAGCAGCGCCCGGTAGCGACGCCGGATGCGCAGCTCGCCGAGCCAGCGCAGGAGCGCCGGCGCGCTCTTGATGAGGGGAACGAGGAGGATGATCATCGGCAGGAAGATGACGAGGAAGCGGCCCGTGAGGCTCGCGAGCCAGAAGGGCAGGTAACGGTAGAGGAAAGTCTTCCCCGACTTGTAGTAGTGCTCGGCGTCCTCGCTCAAAGGAATGTGGTGAGCGACGGGTGCCGGGAATTCCCCGTGCTTCTGAAAGAGGCCCGCGCTCCCGTGGATCGAGCGCGCGGCTTCGAGGATCAGGTCCGAGAGCGCGTGGTGCAAGCGATTGGTTGCCACCAGCTCGGCCTGGGGCCCCACCAGTTTCACGTTCTGCGGCGGAATGTTGCGGGCGATATCGATCACCCCTTCGGGAAGGTCCATGACGTGCAGAAAATCGATCTTGCGCGTGTAGGCGGACGCGTTCTTGAAGCTCAGGAGCTGCACGTCTTCGGCGCGCATGAGCCTGCGCAGATCGTTCAGCGAACTGTAGCCTCCCATCATGAAAGCGCCGTCGATCTTCCCATCGAGGATCGCCCGCGTCGCATCCTTGCCGTCGAGCTCGAGCAGTTTCGTCTGCTGGCCCTCCGCCTCCTTGATCTTGTTGAGCTCGAGGAGCTTGCGCGCTAGTTTGTTCGTCCCTGTTCCGGCGGCGCCGATGGCCAGCGTCCGGCCTCGCATTTCCACCAGGCGCTCCACCGCTTTCCCGCGGTAGAAGAAGAAGATCGGCTGGTGGCGCACGACACCGAGGGAAACGAGGTTCTCCGTTGGTACCTCGTCGTCGAAGACTCCACCCTGCACCAGTACGAGATCAACCCTCGTCTTTGGCTCCGAAATCTTTTTTAGGTTCTCCAGGCTCCCGCTTGAGCTTAGCACCTCCACGGTCACCCCGTGCTTCTTCAGAGCCTCCGCGTACTTCAGGCCTGTGTCGTGGAAGGTGCTCCCCTCCGGGCCCGTGAGCATCGTCAGCTTCTTCGGCGGAGCGCTCTGGAAGAAGAACACCGTCCCGGCGACGAGGGCCACGAGCACGAGCACCATGATCGCCAGCGCTGCGACCGGGCCGATGTCGAAGAGCTCCATGATGGCCTTGGTACCGTAGATGTTTCTGCGACCTCTGCGAGCTTGCTCCATACCTCTCCTACTGAATCTTACCGATTCGCAGCATAAAGTTTTCATCTTTCACGTTCACGTCCACCAGATGCAGGCCAGGGAAGGCGGGGATGAGTTTCTCGGCTTTGATCGTCACGCGCATGGCCTGCGCCTTGTCCTTCTTCCCCAGGTAGGTGAACTTGCACATGCCCTTGAGCGCGTTGCTGATCCGCGACTTCACCATCTGGAGCGCGAAGGGCGTGAGGAACTTCAGGTCCACCATCCATACCTTGAGGCCCCGCAGGCGCACCTCGAACTTGTCCGGCCCGGTGCTCACGAAGTCCACCAGCGCGTCGAAGGGGATGTTCATGAGAAACTTGCGCACCTTACCGGTGACGTGGATCCCGTCCTCCTTGAAGGCGATGTTGAACTCCTTCACCATCTCCGGCAGCGCCGTCTTCTCCTTCTCGGCCAGAAGCTTCGTCGAGAAGATCGCCTGGTTCAAGCGGATCCCCAGCGCCGGCGGGACCTTGAACTTTTCCTTCGAGGTGTACGGGACCTTCATCTTCACCACGGGCACGGACACCAGCGACGAGTGGAGGTGGAGGATGAAGTAGCTCTCGCCGTGGCCGTCCTTGGAGTTGCGCCCGAGGCGGATGTCTCCGAGCTCGACGTCTTTGAGGTAGGGCACGATGTTCTTGAGCTTCATCCGCAGCATGATCGCGTTGTCGCGCGCCTTGATCTCGTTGTTGAGGTTGAACTTCTCACCTTCCGAGGAGCCGAGGATTCCACTCAGCGCCTTTGCGGTCTCGGCGAACTTCTCGCGCTCCAGCGCGCTGGCGGCGAGCTGCAGCTCGAGGGACTTCCGCTCGCGCACCAGCACGGCGCGCGCGTCCTCGTTCGTCTCCGTCGCGAGCGCCGCCTTCACTCCGCGCAGAAGCGCGCTGAGCTTGGCGCTCTTGCGGTCGAAGCTCGAGAAGTCTCCCGAGAGCGCCGCGAAGTAGCCGCGCATCGAAGCGATCCCGAGTGACAAGAGCTGCGTCGGCAGCACCACGCGGTCCTGCTTCGGGTTCTTCGAGTTCGCCTGGTAGAAGAACGTCTCCGCCAGTGGAAACTCCAGCACGAGGTACTCGCCCTGGGCGAGGGAAGGCTTGATCGACACCTGGAAGCGAAACTGCAGCATGCTCGGGTGGATGCCCAGTTGCCGGTGATCGTCCAGCGGCAGCTGCAGAAGTCCCTTCATGATGATCTTGTTGAGCGCGGGATCGAAGTGGGCGCGGAGCTCCTTGATCAGTTCCGAGTTCGCCAGGTGCACGGCGATCTGCTCGTTGATGAAAGTCTCGGAGATGTACACGCTGGCGATGCGCCCGGAGGCGGGCGCCGCCGCAGCCCGCACGCTCTGCAGTCCGATCAGAAGCCATAGAAGGAAGATCTTCATAGAAGAGTATTTTTTGCTGAAGGCCCGATTCAGTAAAGGGAACTGGCGCTTGGAATTCACAATAAATACGTTAATTTTACACATCCGGCGCCGCAGCCATTGCCGCTTCGCGTCCCCTGGCTATTATGGCGGCACCTCACCGGAGTCTCCTATGAAATCCCTTTTCCTAAGCCTCGCACTTCTATCCGCCTCAGCCTTCGCCGCCGAGATCAAAGTCAGCGCCGAGGAAAGGAAGATCCTCAAAGAGATGTTCTGCGCTCACAGCGAGCCGGGGCACTACGGAAGCTGCGAGCTGGTGGGGAGCGCCGATGAGAAGAAAAACTGCCTCGCCACCGCTCAGCTCAAGGTCTTCGACGTGCCGGGTGCCGATCCGGGCAAGCTTCGCATCATGAACGTGAGGTTCAAAAAATTCCGCCACCAGTCCTACGGCTACTATAACGAATCCGTCTGCGACGTGCGACTCAGCAAGTCCGGCCGCGGCTTCAAGATCACTGGCGTCTACGCCGGGGAGTAAGCCCCGGGCCCAGGCCTGTCCCGCATGCCGAATCGCAATTAGGAAGGTGCGCCTACTTCGGAGTCGCCCCGCCACCGGTTGGACTGCTGCCAGACCCAGCTTCGGTACCTGGTTTCTCCGGCGACGAAGCTCTCTCCGAAGCATTGAGCGCGGCAGCTCCGCAGTCGTCCCCGGATTGTGCGTACGCCATCTCCGACTTGATGACCTCCTGCAAGGGCGTCCGCATGCCCTCAGACCAACCGTTCTGAAACTTGAGGATCTCGGCGGCGATCTTGGTCTCATCTAATCCCAGCGATACGAAAGCACTGATCGCCGTGCAGACGCGGATGATTTCATTCTTTCTAGAGTCGGCCACCTTGAATTTTTTTGCCTTCTCGATGATCGACTCCAGCTCATTCATCGACTGTGCCTTGTAAACACACTCTCCGGCCTTCCGGTGCGCTGGATGCAAGTAATCCGATGTCATACGGGAGGCATCGACATCAATCTTAAGCGTCTTGAAGTGACCCAAGAGGGCGCTCTCACATTCCAGCGTCGCGAATGCGGCGACCGGCAGGAGTAGTGCAGCAGTAAGGACAAAAACCTTCATCGGGACTCCTTGGTGAACACAAGTGAACTCCGATCGGATACCCGACCAAAAAACTTGAGCCGGAGCCCTTTTCGGGCCCTGCTCGCATGCCACTGGAGTAAAAAAAGGGACCCAAAAGGGTCCCTTAGAATGATTTTGGTTGCGGGAGTAGGATTTGAACCTACGACCTTCGGGTTATGAGCCCGACGAGCTACCAGACTGCTCCATCCCGCGTCAGAAGTGCTTGGAATATAGCTCCCGGGAGGAGGGATGTCCAGACTAATCTATCATGTTGTTATGACTATCGACTTTGGACGCCATAATAGCCGAGTGGAGTGCTTCGCTGCAGTAAAAATGTTTAAAATTTCTCAGCGTGAAACCGAGAAGTCCTGCAAGCGAACCTTAACAGGAATCCTGCATGCTTAAATCTCAGTCCCCTGCTCACTCCACGGAACTCGTCCTGAAGGTGGAGACTCACGATTTGAGCCCCTTGCAGGTGCGCCTCCTGCGCCAGGCCCACACGCTCATGACCCACGTCCTCGTGGCCGAAGACGAGCAGGAGTACTTCGAGGCGTCGGCCCAGCTGCTGAAGCAGGCCATGCTGCTCGTGAAGAACTCGAGTTTCCCGGCCGGTGCGAAGAACGCCATCCCCTACGGAGAGCAAGCTGCCGAGTACGCCCTCGAGATGCTGAACGAAGAGGCGGAAGCCAAGGCGTCCGGCTTCGATAACTAGGACTTCAGCAGTCCGAGCACGAAGGGCACGACCTCGATCGCGATCAGGATGATGATCACGATCTCGAGCAGGTGGCTGCGTGCCTCGGCGACGCGCGAGTGCGAGAGCTTCGAGACCTCTGCGAGGTTACCGAGCTTCTCGTTGATGCTCTTTTGCCAGTCGGCGAAGCGGAAGCGCTGGCTCGCGACGCGGAAGATGGTGGCGAGGTAGAAGTCGCCGACGACCTTCAGCGAGTTCTCGACGTTCTCTACGACCTCGGCGATCTCGAGGTAGATGCGGCCCGCCTCTTCGGCGTGGTTCGAGTAGATGTTGCTCAGGATCCCCGGGCGCTTGCCCGCCACGCTCTTGTAGAGCGCGTCGAGCTTCTCGTCGAGGAGGTCGTCGTAGTAGCGCATCTCGAGGAGCTGGGAGTTGGCGAACTCGAGCACCATCGGCACATCCATGGACCCGGAGGGCTCGAGCACGAGCGCCGAGTTCCAGTCGATCACCGCGAGGTCGTCGCGGGTGTACTGGTAGCTCGCGTCGCGCACCGCCTTCTTCACCTGCTCGGAGAGCTTCTCGCTGGTCTCCGCCATCATGAGCGCGGCGACGTCGGCCTTCTCGAAGAGCTCGCCGGCCCCGCCCTCGATGCCCGCGACTTCCTGCAGGTAGTAGACCACGTAGTCCTCGTAGGTCGCCCAGTCGTTGGTCACGGGGATCGCGCTTTTGATTTCGGATTGGAAATCCCGCGCCTTGGTGCGCGCGACGAGATCGATTTCTTGGTCGCGCTCCAGCCAGCTGGCCGTCGCCACGAGCTCGTCCCAGCTGCAGTTCTCCGGCAGCGGAATGTGGAACGACAGGGACATCCCACCGAAGTGCCAGACGCGGATGTCGAGCTCGGCCTTGAGCTGCTGGCCGCGCACGCTAAGCTCCGTGGGCCCGAGGTGCACGGTGAGCGGAGCCGTCGCGATAACGAGACTCGTTTTCCCGGGCCTGTCGAGGCGGAAGCGCGTGGTGTTCTGGCGCTCCTGCATGAGGCGAGTCACGACCTCGAGATCAACCTCCGAGCCAATCTCGTAGAAGCGGTAGACGAGAATCTTTCCGCGCTTGATCGTGACACTCATGAACTCTCCTACTCGGGGAGGGCCTGCTTCTGCGCCGCCAGCTCTTTGATGCTGCGGACGGTTTCGTAGTACTTGTCCTTGCGGAAGCCCTGGTAGCGCTTATCGTCCGCCGGCCGCGCCGTCTTGCCAACCATCTTCGTGGCACGGCGTGCGTCCACGGTGCGCTTGGCCGACACGAACTCCGGGCGGTTCGCGATGCGCTCGCCGGCTTCGTTCATGCCGAGGGCCTTGAGGAGTTCCTTCTTCGAGAGGAAAGTAAATTGCCCTACCGGCAGGCCCTGGATGGTAAGGCCTTCGATCGCCACGCGGCGGAGCTTATCAACGGTGAGCTCCATGGCTTCGCAGATCTTACGGATCTCGCGGTTCTTACCTTCCGAGAGGCGGAACTCGAGCCAGGTCTTGTTGGGGAGCTGCTCGATGAGGCGCACGCTCTTGGGCTTCATCACGCCGTCTTCGGTCATGACGCCCTTGCGGATCTTCTCGAGGAGCGCCTCGTTGACGTGGCCGAAGACCTTCACTTCGTACACTTTTGTGACTTCGTAGCGCGGGTGCATGATCTTGTTGGCGAGCTCGCCGTCGTTGGTCATGAGGAGCAGGCCCTCGGAGAGGTAGTCGAGGCGGCCCACCGGGTAGACGCGCGTGGGGATGCCCCACACCAGGTCCATGACGGTCTTGCGGCCTTCCGGATCGCTCACGGTGGTCACACAGGCGCGCGGCTTGTTGAGCAGGACGTAGACCTTCTCGATGGCCATGAGGTCGATGACTTTATCGTCGACCGCGACGATGTCCTTGTGCGGGTTCACGCGGGTGCCGAGCTCGGTGACCATGAGGCCGTTGACGCTCACGCGGCCTTCGGTGATGAGGGTCTCGGCCTTCCGGCGCGAGCACACGCCGCAGTCCGCGATGACCTTCTGAAGACGGATTTCGATGTTCTGAGATGTCGTTGCCTTCGGCATACGCGCTCCTTTCTGCCTCCCGGCAGTAATGAGGGTTAAATGGATGGCGAGTAATTACTCGATCTGATCCTGCTTGTCACTGGCCGACTGCTCGTCCAGCAGAAAGCTCAGGTCCAGGTCTAGGTCTTCGCCCTCGCGGATGGTGGAATCCAACGTGAAATCAAGGGCCTTGAGCTGGTCGTCGAGCTGCTCGATGCCTTCGATCGTCTCTTCGTCGGTGTCTGGCCCCTCGCCCATCAGGTTGGCGAAGGCCGACTCGAGGGCCTCCTCCAGCTCCAGGGCCTCCTTGGAGAGGTCCTGCAGGTCCTCCGCCAGGGGGATGCTCGATTCATCTTCACGCTGCAAGCGCTGCTCGCGCTCCCACTCCTCGTCGATCTCCGGGGCGTTCAACAGGCCCTCGGCGTCGACGTCGGCGATCTTGGGCTCGAGCGCACTCATCAGCGGCTCGCTCGACGCCGCCAGCTGGTTCTGGCGCGTGGTCTCTTCCTTCAGCACGAATTCCTCGAGGATGTCGAAGGCCGACTTCTTCACGCCGTCGCCGCCCTCGATGCGACGCTTTTCTTCCTGCTTCAGGAGCATGGTGAAGTCCGTCTCCGCGGCGATGTCCTTGATGCTCTCGGAGAGCTTGTCGAGCTCTTCGAGCTCGTCGAAGTCGAACTTCTTCTTGTCGCCGCCGAAGACCACCGACTTGATGTCGGCGATGGCCGCGACCTCGGGCCGCGTGGCGAGCTCAGCGAGCTCGTTCTCCGGTGGGAGCTGGTCGAGGCTCGCGAGGTTGAAGACCTCCAAGAACTCCTCGGTGGTGCCGAAGACCGACGGGCGACCGAGCTCTTCGGAGCGGCCGGTGATCTTCACCAGGCGCTTGTCCATCAGCGCGCGCACGATGTGCGAGCTGTCGACGCCGCGGATCTTCTCGATCTCGGTCTTCGAGACCGGCTGCTTGTAGGCGATGATGGCGAGGACCTCGAGGGCGGTGGGCGTGAGCACCAGGCTCTGCACCTTGAAGAGGTTCTGCACGAACTTCGCGTAGGTCGCCTTGGTGCGGAACTGGTAGCCCTCGGCGATCTCAACCAGGCGGATGCCGTGGTGCTTGGCCTCGTAGCCCTGCATGAGCTTCGAGAGCGCTTCGTGGAGCACGCGCAGCGGGAGCTCCTCGTCGATCTGCGCTTTGATCTTCTGCAGCGAGATCGGCCGGTCGGACATGAAGATGAGGGTTTCCACGGCGCCGCAGAGAGTCTCGAAGTTCAGGCCCGTGCGCGCCTGCCAGAGCTTGTCTTCCTGCTCCTTCTCGTCGAAGTGGTCGAGGTCGAGGGCGAAGGCTTCCGCGGGGGTCTCCGCCTCCTCGGCGAGCTGCAGCTCCGGAGCTTCGTCCTCGACGGTGAGGGTCGCAGCCGCCATGAGGGCGCGGTCGAGTTCGTGTTCCACACTCAGGTCCCAGGAATAATCAATCTCGCTCACGCTCATGCTCCTTTCGATCCTTACTGAAATGTCTCGCTGACGCTGGCGTTCGCCTCGAGCGCCGGCGCGGGGGCTGCGGGTTTCGTCTCACCTTCGGGCTCGAAGCCGTCGGCGGTGTTCACGTCAAAGTTCTCGAGGTCCTCGGCGACCTCGACGTAGATCGTTCCCATGGTCTCGTTCTGGAAGATCTGCAGTTTCTTGAGACGCGCCAGCTCCAGAAGAGAGATGAAAGTGATGACCTTGTCGATGACGCTGCCGTCGTTCTTGTCGAGCAGGCGGTCGAACTCGGTGGTCTCGCCGAGCTTGAGCG
>DAIPJL010000073.1:0-12508 GCA_036770305.1 Bacteriovoracaceae bacterium
CATCTGCCTCGACGACTTCGCACCGACGGAGTCGCTGGCGCTCTCGAACCCGAACATCGGCGAGTTCCGCACCATCAGCGCCGACGTCATCGACGTGGGCACCTCGCAGGTGGCCGTCACCGTCAGCTGGGGCGTGAGCATCCGGCCACGCAACACCGCGCCCACCATCAGCAACCAGTCACCGGCCGCCTCGCTCGTCGTGCTGCAGGACACCGCCCAAACCTACAGCTTCACCGCCGCCGACGCGGACACGCCCAGCGATCTGATGGACGTCTTCTTCGAGCTCAACGGCGTGGCGCTGGACGGGATCAACACCTTCCCCGGCACCGACGTGGTGACGCCGAACTGCACCCGGCTCTCGGGCTCGGGCCCGACGGGAGCTGCGCGGCTTCAGTGTAACCTCACCATCCCCTCGTGGGGCGCCACCGGCCGGATTAACCCGGCCACCGTGAGTAACAACCTGCGCGTTTACGTGCGCGACGTCGGCGTGAACCTGGGGGCGGCGCAGACCTCGAATATCATCAACTGGAACATCACCCCGCTGAACCCCCTCGCGCCGCTGATCAAGCAGACGGTACCGAGCATCGCTGTCCAAGGGGCGAGCCTCGCCAACAACAGCTACGTGACAACCCTCGCCGCACCGACCACCATCCTCAACCCGGCGGTGGACGTGGTGGCCGAAGGCAGTGACATCGTCTTCAGCGTGCTGGTGAACGACATCGAGCGCGACAACTTCACCATTCAGGTCGATCGCTGCGCCAACCTCGGCTGTACCACCACCGTTCCGGCGGTGGCACCGACCCTCGTCTCCCGCAACAGCAACTCCCTCGGGCGACGCGTGGCCCTCACCTACAACCTCCCCGAGGACACCGTCACCGGTGTGGCCCAGGCGACCGTGAGCTACCGGGTGACGGTGAAAGACGTGCTGCCGGACATCGACGGAAACGCCGGAACGGACACCGACTCGCAGACCAGTCCGGCCGGCGTGAACGTCGCCCAGACCAGCCTGCTCGACGTGCGCGTCTCCAACCGCAACCCCTTCCCACTCTGGGCCGGCGCGGCCAGCGCCACCCCGGGCCTCGGCGACGCACGCGACGTCGTCGTCGGATTCCCGCTGACCATCGACCCCGGCGGCGTCACCGACGCGTCCGTGGCCGACGGCAACGTGATCCACTACCGCTGGCAGGTGAAAGTCAACGCGACCCCCTGGGCGACGATTCCCGGCGCCACCTCCCGCGTTCTGCGCTGGACGCCCTCGCAGGCTTCGGTGGGCCAGGCGCTGCAGTTCCGCCTGTGCCTCGGCGACGACGGCTTCGGCAACGACGTGAACACGCTCTGCGAACAGGTCGAGAACCCCACTGCTCCCGCGGCACCGGCCACCACGCGCTTCGCGGGCCCCTGGACCGGCGTCGTCCCACGCGCCAACAAGATCGACCGCAACGCCGCGCTGCCCACCCCCACCGGCGAGGTGGCCACCTGGTTCGACGAGGTCGACCGCGAGTTCTACATCGCTTACGTGAACAAGTCCGGCACCAACGACTCGCGCATCGTCGTCGAGCGCTTCAGCGTCGCCGCGAACGGTAGCATGAGCCGCACCGGCAACGTGAGCTTCACCTCCGAGCGCACGGGGTCGAACTACGACGTCTCCCAGCTCTCCATCACCGGCCAGCGCCGCGTGGACGGCGCCACCACCTACAAGGGCCTCTACGTCAGCTACGTCACCCAGGACGCGCCCTCGGTGGCCCCGCGCATCCGCCTCCGCCGCATCAACCTCACCGGCGGCGAGATGATCTTCACCTACAACAACTTCTTCGAGGCCCAGCTCGCCACCTCCAACGTCCAGGCGCTCACCGGCGCCGTCGCCGGCCAGGTGACGCTACAGGTGGTGAACACCTTCTTCGACGCCAGTGACTACATCGTCATCGGTGGCATCCGCCTCAATCCGGTGACCACCATCCCCGCCAACGACTGCGAGTTCCGCACCGGCGGCACGCTCACCACCGACGACGTGATCCTCAACATCGCCAACGCCTACAACGCCTGCGCCTCCGGCGATCCGCGCGCCTTCATCCCCTCGGGGACGCTGGTCGGCAACCAGTGGGTCATCACCAACTTTCCGCAGGAGTTCGTCGACCTCGACTACTCGGTCTACCTCGGGAAGATCGGCGAGCTCATGCTCCACGACACCTCGCTCCTGATCCCCTACCTCGACAACACGAACTCGGGCCGCGTGGCCATCGCCGTGGTGCAGACGGTGATGAACGGTTTCGCGGCCGGGTCCCTGGGCCGCACCTCCTTCCCCTACTCGCAGGTTCCCACCTACGTGGCCCTGAACGGCACCGCCCAGGGCCTCGAGATCAGCAACTCCTTCGCCGACACCGGGCTCCTCGACGTTGCGATCAAGACCGTCGGCAACGGCGTGAACCTCTACCGCCTGAGTTTCAACGCCCCGGACACGGTGGGCATCGTGGCCTCGAACCTCAACGTCTTCACCTCCAGCGAGATCGTCTCCAAGCCGCGCATCGCCACCGGGCCCGCGGCCACCAACAACCACGTCTTCGTCCTCGCCCAGAACGAAGCCTCGCCCGGGAAGGAATTGGTCTTCGCGCGCATCGACGTCGGCGCGAGCTACGCCCTGGCGGCGAACATGCCACAGCTGAACTTTGACATTGGCCTGGAGCGCGGCGAGAACCTCACCGACTACCAGATCCGCGCGCTGGCGACGAACAAGCGCGCCGCGCTGGCGACCTTCAACGACGAACGCCGCATCTACATCAGCGTGCTGCGGCCCGAAGCCGCGCTCTCCGAACTCGCGATGGCCCGGCCGATCTACAACACCGGCTACCCCGCCGTCGACGAGCTACCGGCCTTCCCGACGAACACCGTCCCGAACCTGGCGCTGAGCTTCCCGCTGAACTTCACCGTGGGAAGCGCGGGAGCGACGGCCGGCGAGAACACCCGGACCTCGGTCTTGCTGGTGCACCCCTCGAGCGGCGACGGAGTGGCCGCCACGCTGCTGAACCTGGTCGAGGAGAGCATCCAAGCGACGGCCAACGGCACCGGCTTCCAGCACCCCTACGTCAAGTAGCGATTGACCGATTTTCAACCGCCGCGCTAGAGTTTTCTTTTAAAGGAAAACTCCATGCGCGCGCTCGCCCTCACGCTCCTGTGTTCGCTCTCTTCCCTCGCCTTCGCCCAGGAGCTCGTCCCCGAGAAGACCAAGCTCACCTTTAAGGAGGGCCTGACCTTCCAGCACGAGAACGACTTCCTCCTGCGGCTGCGCTTTCGCGTCCAGAACCGTTTCACCGCCGTGAGCGAGGACGCCGAAGTGGACAAGCTCGAAAGCACCGAGTTCACCGTGCGACGCATGCGCCTGCGCTTCGACGGCCACGCCATCGACCCGCGCCTGCTCTACCGTGTGCAGTTCTCCTTCACCCGCGGCGATCAGGACTGGGACAATGCCAAGGTCCCCAACATCCTGCGCGACGCCGTCGTCGGCTGGCGCTGGCTGCCGCACCACACGCTCTGGCTCGGGATGGCGAAGCTCCCCGGTAACCGCCAGCGCGTCATCTCCTCCAGCGCCCAGCAGTTCGTCGACCGTTCTATTGTGAACGCGAACTTCAACATCGACCGCGACACCGGGGTCCAGCACTTCTCCCAGTTCGGCGACGAGCGCCCCCTGTGGCTCAAGCTCGCGCTCACCAACGGCGAGGGCCGCAACCAGCCCAACAAGAACGCCTCACTGGCCACCACCGCGCGCGTGGAGTGGTACCCTCTGGGCGCCTTCCACGACGACGGCGATAACTTCGAAGCCGACCTCTACCGCGAACCTGCGCCACGGCTGGGCCTGGGCATCGCCCACCACGCCAACCAAGAAACGGCGCGCTCCGGTGGCCAGACCGGCAAGGACCTCGAGGGCGCCTTCCGCTCGCTCGAGAGTCACTTCGTCGACGTCGTTTTCAAGTACCGCGGCTACTCCTTCTCGGCCGAGTACGCCAAGCGCACGGCGCCTGCTCCCGTCGTCACGCCGGAGCTCTTCGTCTTCACCGGCGAGGGCTTCAACCTGCAGACCGGGTACCTCTTCGAGACCAACTGGGAGCCCTCCGCGCGCTACTCGAGAGTGCTCGTGTCGGATGGCCTGCGCCACAAGCAGCAGGACACCACCCAGTACACCCTGGGCCTCTCCCGCTACATCAAGAACCACGTCGTGAAGGTGCAGGGTGACCTGAGCTTCCAGGAGAGACCCGCGCAGTACCAGCTGGCGCGCAACGACCAGTGGATCCTGCGCCTGCAGGTGGAGCTCGGGATCTAGTCGAAGGACTGCGCCGCCTCTGGTAGCGGCGAGTTGATGCTCGTGGTGCTCGCGTTCCCCAGCTGACCGCTCGAGTTCAGCCCCCAGCACTTGAACTGGTTCACGCCGACCGCCGAGCAGGAGTGCGTCGGCCCGGTGGTCAGGTTCAAGTACCCGCTACCCGTCACCAGCGCCGCGTTCACCAGCGTCTGGCCGTGGGGACTCGAAGTGTCCGTGTTGGCGCCGCCGTTGCCGAGCTGGCCGTGGGTGTCGCGGTCCCAGCACAGCACTTCGTTGGCCGTGCCACGCACACAGACGTTATTCGTCCCCGCGGTGATGCTGCGGAGGTTGGTGAAGGAGCCGAAGCCGTAGTAGTTCACCGGCGCCGTGATGCCAGCGAGCGGCGTGTCCGGCGCAGGCCTTCCGATGCCGCCGCCCCAGCAAAGCGTTTCGTTGCGCAGAAGCGCGTCGTTCTGGAAGACGGCACAGGTGGCGCGGCCTCCGCCGACGATGCCGAGCACCGGCAGGCTGTTGAAGTTCGGGTGGAGCTGGATGGGAAGGAAGTTCGTCGTGTCAGTCATGTCACCGGCGGTGCCGCCCCAGTTGGCCACCGCGCGGTCCTGGCCCAGCTGGCCCAGGTTGTTGACGCCGAAGCAGTAGATGCGACCGTTGGTGAGCAGCGCGCAGGTGAAGTCGTCGCCGGCGGCGATGAAGCTCACGGTGTTCGACACCGGGAAGCTGACCTGCGCCAGCGCTCCCATCTCGTTGGGCGCGTCGCCGATGCAGTAGGTGTTGGCGGCGTCCGCGCAGCTTGCGCCCGAGCGCACCTGGCCCAGCTGGCCGTGGTGGTTGCGGCCCCAGCACTTCATGCGGCCGCTCGACAGGAGCGCGCAGGAGTGGTTGTTGCCGACGGCGATGTCGATGGCAGTGGTGCCGAGGAAGACGGGCTCGAGCAGGTCGCCCATCTCACCGGACTGGTCGCCGATGATCGCGCTGCTGCCGGTGGTGGCAAGGCCCAGGCCGAGCTGCCCGTAGTTGTTGGCGCCCCAGCACTTCACCTGGCCGTTGCTCCCGAGCGCGCAGGTGTGGTTGTCCCCGGCCGCGATCTTGATCGGCGCGAAGCTCGAGCCGAGGCTCACGTACGGAAGCGCGGCGACCGTTTCTCCCGGGTCACCCCAGATGGTGTTCGCCACCGTCTGCACCAAGCTGCCGCCGTAGCCCAGGTAGGCGATCTCGCCCCAGCACTTCACCAGCCCCCCGAGGAGGCCACAGGTGTGCGTGCTTCCCGCGGCGAGCTGGAGGAAGTCCGAGACCTCGATGGTGATGGTGTTGCTGGCGCCGGCGGTGTCCGCGTCTCCCGGCGGCGAGGCCACCACCGAGAGCACGATGGTTTCGTCGGCCTCGGGCACGGTGTCGTTGATGATGCTAAAGCTCAGCGGGAAGGACTGCAAGCTCGTGCTCGGGAGCACGTTCAGCGTGCCGGAGCTGAGCGTGTGATCCTGGCCGGCGGTGGCCGTGCCGGAGACGGTGTAGTTCAGCGTGATCGCCTTCCCCACCGGCGCAACCTGGATGGTGAAGCTGGCGCTGCCGGCGTTCTCCGCCACCGTCGCCGAACTGCGCAGCACCGACACCACCGGCGGCGCGTCCGCGTCCGCCGTGATGGTGTGCACGATCTGCGCGTTGCTGCTGGAGAACTGGCCGTTCTGCAGCGTGCCGGTCGCGAAGCGCACGGTCTCGTCGTTCTCGAAGAGCGTGTCGTTGACGTGGGTGATGGTGAAGGTCGCGGAGCTGGCCCCCGCCGGGACGATGACGTTGGTCCCGGAGACACCCGCGAGAGTGTAATCCTCCGCGACCGTGGCCGTGCCCTGGACCGACAGGCCCAGCACCACCGGCACCGCTGCGCTCACGGAGGTACCGCCGTTGCCGCTGCTGTTCGAAAGCAGCAGGAAGACGTTCTGGGCGGCGACGTTTGACTCGATCACCGAGCGCGCCGCCGAGAGGGCCGCGGGGTTGTTCACGAAGCTCAGGTGCGCGAAGGGCAGCGGATCGTCGTTGAGGATCTGCAGCTGCATGCTACTGGCCGAGGTGGAGAGCACCCCGTTAACCGGCGCCGAGAGCGTCAGCGAGGCCGTTTCGGTGTACTCGAAGAGGTTGTCGTCCACTAGCACCAGGGCCTGCTGGACGCTGGTCGCACCGGCAGGGATGGTGAGGTTCGCCACGGGGACGCTGATGTCTTGGCCCACACCGACGGTGGTGCGCGCGCGCGAGTACTCGGGATCGTTCGGGTTCGTCGTCGACGCCGGGGCCGGCGTGTAGGGCGTGAGCGTGCTCGTCACGTCGATGTTCACCGAACTCGGGCGATCCAGCCGCACGACCACGAAGCTATTTGCTCCGGCGTTGGCCGCGGTGTCGTTTTCGAGGATGGCCTTCGAGCTCACGAGGTAGCTGATGACCGGCACGGGATCGTCGTCCGAGATGTTCACCGTCTGCGTCGCCGGGAGCGCCGGTTGAGTGAGCAGCAGGTTCGCGCCCTCGCACAGAGCGCTGGTCATGGTGAGGGTGAGCGTCTCCGCGCCACCGGGCTCGTGCATGTTGTCGTTGATGATGTTGTAACTGAAGTTCACCGAGGTCGCCTTCGCCGGGATCTCCACGCTGGTGAGCGCGAAGTCGTGGTCCGCGCCCGCGGTCGCCGTCCCGCCGCGCGCCAGGGCGATCACCAGCGGGCCCTCGCAGGCCACGAAGCCGGGGTTCACGCGGATCGTGCCCGTCATCTGTCCGACGCTTTCGGAGACGTTCAGCGTCGCAGTGGTGAAACCGAGCTGCGGGAGCGGCTCGTCGTCGTTGATGGTGATGGTCTGCGAGGGCACCCCGAGGCTCCAGGGGCCGTTGCCCATGGTCGCGACGATGGTGCGGTCCCCGCCGTAGAAGGCGTTGTCGATGAGCGAGATCGCCTGCGGCGTCGAGCTCACCTGTCCGGCCGGGATCGTGACGGCGCTTCCCAGGAGCTGGTAGTGCGTGCCCCGCACCGCCGTGCCGGCGAAGCTCAGCGGGATCACCATGTTCGCCTGTGACGTGACACCGTTGGTGATGCTCGCCACGAGGTTCACCGAACCGGCGTTCTCCGCCGGAGCCGCGTTGGTCACACTCAGAGCGATGAGCGGCAGCGGCTCGTCGTCGGTGATCGTGAGATTGTGGATCAGCGAGCCGCCGAGGCCCGCGTTGGTGGCCGAGGTAATGGCGAAGCGCGCGGTCTCGCTCCCCTCGTAGGAAGTGTCGAGGCACAGCTGCACGCCGATCGGCACGAGCGTCGTCCCAGGTGGGATGACCACGCTGCCCGAGGCCGCGAGGTCGACGCCCGGGCCACAGGCCGCCGCCACCGTCGCCGTCCCCGTGATCTGGTAGAACACCGTGACGGTGCGCTCGCTCACGCGATCGAGCACGATGTTAATCGGCATCGCTCGCGGGTCCGTTCCCAGCTCCGCTTGCGTCGAGGTGATGGTCTGGAAGTTCACCCGCGCGGCCGGGTCACTGTCGAGGATCGTGATGGCGTGCACCGCCGTGCCGACGGAGTAACCTCCGGGCGAACTCAAGGTGAGGGTGAGCGTTTCGTTCTCCTCGTCGATGCCGTCCTGGGCAGCGGTGAAGGGCACGGTGATGCGCGTCTGGCCCGGAGGGATGATCACCTGCCGTGTGCCCGGTACGATGGAGTTCTCGGCTCCGAGGCTCCAGTCCGAAACGGAAGTGGTCCCCAGCGCCGGCGTTAGGTACACCGTCACCGGCTCGCCGCTCGCACGGTCGTTGGAAGGGTTGAGCGGATCCTGCAGCCGGATCACCACCGCTGCGGCGGTGTTCGACTCGGCGACGTTCTGCCCGACGGAAAGAAAACTGATCAGCGGCCGGTTGGCCACGTCGCTCTGGGCGATGATCATCTCGCGAGTGCTTCCTCCGCCCACCGTCACCAGTGGCCCACCCAGGATGGTCAGCACGATCGCCTCGGAGGGCTCGTAGGTCGCATCGTCGACGACCAGCACGGGGATGTTGATGGTGCGACTCACAGGCGGCACGACGAGCGGGCACACCGTGACCCGGCCCGCGAGGCCCGAGGTCGAGATAGTGTATGGCACGGCGATCTCCGCCGTGAAGGGGTTCCCGTCGTGGTCGTAGGTCTGCCCGCAACCCTTCTCCGGCAGAAAGGCCTGGAGGCTGAAGTCCTGCGGGTAGCTCGCGCGCTGGGTGGCCGTGATGGCCGCCGTCTGGTTGACGAAAAAATCGAAGATCAGCACCTCGGAGCTCTGCCCCGTCAGCGTCACCGGGAAAACCCGCGAGGTGACCGACTCACTCTGCGAGGCCGGCGCCAGCACGTCGATGTTGGCGACCACGCTCGCCGGCGCTTCGTCCTGTGCGATCTGGATGCTGTGGGTCCCCTGCGCTCCGAAGCCGGCGTTCACCGGCGCGAAGAGGCCGAGCACGACGGACTCGTTCGGCTCGATGATGTCGTCGCCGAAGATCGTCACCGTCACGTTTCGCGTGAGCTGCTTCGGCGCGAAGCTCACCAGCACCGGTGACACCATGTAGTCGTCGTTGAGCGTCGCGGTCCCCGAGGTGGTGAGCTGCACGCTCACGGGCAGCGTGCTCCGGTGGGAGAGCTCGAGCACCACCGTCACCGGGGTGTTCACCGGGAAGGCCCCTTCGGGGATCGAGCCGGAGCTGGCAGCGGCAAAACTCACGCTCGGAACCGGCAAGGAGTCTTCCAGAGTCACGAGCGTGGTGGCAATACTCCCGAGGCCCACGGCCGGGGAAGTGCTCTGCACCGTGACCACGATCGTCTCACTGCCCTCGTAGAAGTCGTCGTTGCAAACCGTGATGTCGAGCACCCCTGTCTGGGTTCCGGCGAAGTGCAATCGCGGCATCGCCGGCAACACGTAGTCCACGTCCGGCAGCATGCAGTTCACGCCCGCGGTGGCGCTGCCAGAGAAACTGAAGGTCACATTGGTGTTCTGCTCGAGCGGCAGCGCGAAGCTATAGGGAATGCTCAGCACCGGACTCGTTTCACTCCGACTGTAGCTGGCCGAGTTAAAACTAATCCGCTGGGTCTGCACCACTTCACCGTCGATGCCCCCCGGAGAAATAGAGGGTTGCTTGGCGACGTTACAGCCAACGGCGATGAATAAAAGGCTGAGTAGCAAATGGCGCAAATCGACTCCTCCATAAGACTTTTCGAGCAAAGCGCCCCATTTCTTAAGATTTTCGCACACTTCCGAGCGCGCCGCTCGGGCATTGGCGTTTCAAGCACCTATGCGCTTCCCCGTCCCGCTCCGCTCCGGCACCTCGCCCGGCAGAGTTGGCAGCGTGGTAATTCGCGATCTTAGGCCCTACACTTATCCTATGACTCGGTTTTGCTGCGTCCTTCTTCTTCTCGCGTTTGCCCTCCCTGCGAAGGCCTACGAGCTCTTCGTCGTCCAGGCCGTCTCCGCCACCAAGAAGACCTTCGTGACCCGCAACGGACAGCGCCAGGGCGTGGTGCAGAACATGACCGCGACCTTCACCGCCGACGACGTTGCTCTGATCGCCAAGGCGAAAACGGTCACCTCCCAGTTCACGCAATGGGAGGTCGTCAACCCCGAGGCCCAGGTCCCCTTCTCCACCGGCACCATCGTCACCTACCATCCGGCGCAGGAGTACCTCTGGTCTCTCAATCCGGAGGAGGCCCGCCGCCGCTACATCACAGAGGCAAGGCCCGAGAGTCAGCGCTCGTGGCTCATGAAAGGCGCCACCACCCGTGGCCTCACCGAATCCGTCTCCGGAACCACCGCCGAAACCACCAGCCGTGGCGGCGTGGCGCTCGACGTGCTCTTCGAGTACCTCTTCCACCCGAACTTCGCCTGGGACCTGGGCCTGCGCTACGAGCGCGAGATCGTCAACCTTCCCGGCGGCTCGCTCATCACTCAACGCGCGATGCTCGTCGCCGACGTGCTCTACTACCTCAACGCCATCGAAAGCTTCTACGACGCCCGCTTCTACCTGGGCCTGGGCTTCGGCGTTGGCCAGTCGAGCACCTCGGCCGACGGCAAAATCCAATCGGGTCAGGCCCTGCTTCTTCCTGCGGCGAAGCTCGGCGTCTCCCTGCCAGTGAATAAGAAATGGGACTTCCTGCTCGAGTCGGCCTTCGAAACTCTCAAAACCGACGAGCGCCTCGAAAACAAATCCCGTCAGGCCACTAACCAGACCAACTTCCGCCTCGGCGTCGGCCTTCGCAAATCCTTCTAGGAAGGTGCCAGCTTACTTTTCCTTAAGCACTTAGCCATATTTAGGTCTGGGATAGCTAAGGGTTTTCCTGTGGAGTTTTGCTTCGGAAACTGAAAGATCGATTTTGAAATGCCACGTTTAATACTTGAGATCTCCTGGCTCGCATAGCTTTCGTCCAGCCAATCGAAGAAGTGCGCATCACCGATCTGCCGACCTCCCAGAACATACTCACGGGAAACAACCCTTAGTGAGATGAAGCTTTGGCGTCGGTGCCCATCGAAAATGGAGAAAGGATACTCCTGAACGCGTTCGACTAAGCCTGCAGCAACCGGATTTCGAACGACATACTTAAACGCATTCAGCAGATAGCAATAATCAGTGATGAGGCATCCCTTATAGCGACCTCCAAATACATGATTGATGCGACAAGCCTCTTTTCTGATACGCTGGGATACACGTTTCATGAGTAAAAACATCGCCCGGTCAATATCTGCTTCGCGACATCTTGCGAGCAAATGAAAATGATTATCCATGAGAACAAAGGCGGCAACTTCCAATTCGATCTCCAACTGAAGTCGAACGAGTTCCGTTGAGAAGATTCCCCATACTTCATTTTTTGGAAGGTAGAAATCCTCTCTATTATTCGAGCGGGCCGTGAGGTGATAGAAGTGCTCTCGCGATCGGACGATGGGCTTACGTGGCATATCTCGCTCCTCTGTTTGAGGGAGTTTTAGACCAACGAAGCAAAGCGTGGAAACTGAGAGCGTTGTGACTTCCTTGATATTTCAGAAATAAAAAGGCCCTCCAGGATGGAGGGCCCTACGCAGAGCTTAAGGAAAAGTAAGCTGGCACCTTGCCTATTTTTTGAGGCCGATTTCGGCGAGGCGCTGCATGAGCCACTCGTGGCTATTGATCGGCGCGTACTTTTCGCCGCTGCCGAGGCACGAAGGAATGCACTTAAGCATCGTGTCCGGATTCGGGTGCACGAAGAAAGGCATCGAGTAGCGCGTCTCGTTGCAGTTGTCCGGGTTCACTACGCGGTGAGTGGTGGCCGGGAGCACGCCGTTGGTGAGTACCTGAAGCATGTCACCCGTGTCGACCACCAGCTGCTTCTCGTTGGTCTTCACCGGCAGCCACTTGCCGTCGCGGTCGAGGAGCTCGAGGCCCGAGGTGGTGGCCCCGACCATCACGGTGATGAGGTTGATGTCCTCGTGGGCGGCCGCGCGCACGGAGTTCTTCGGCGCGTCCGGGTGCACCGGCGGATAGTGAATCGGACGCAGGATCGAGTTGCCGTCCTGGAGCATCTCGCGGAAATAGGCCTGGGGCACGTCGAGCGCCATACCGATGGCGTCCATCATGAGGCCCGCCGTTTGGTCGAGAGAGTTGAAGAGCTGCAACATCACATTGCGGAACTCCGGGATTTCTTCGGGCCAGATGTTCGGCGGGAAGATCGGACGGAATTTTTCATTCACGATCTGATCGCGGCCGACGTGCCAGAACTCTTTGAGGTCCGGATAAGGATTGTTCTTGGCGTGTTCGACGCCGAAGGCAGTGTAGCCGCGCTGGCCTCCACCGACGGAGCAGACATATTTTTCTTTGACCGATTTCGGGAGTTGAAAAAACTCATGCGTCAGCTCGTAGGCACGACCGGTGACTTTCTCATCGACGGTGTGGTCGACCAGTACGATGAAGCCGTAGTCTTTGAGGCCCACAAAAAGTTGGTCCACAAAACGAGCACGCTCAGTGGCGTTGCCGTTGACGAAGCTCAGAAGACTCAGTTCAGGCACTTTGCGAAGGGTGTCCATAGGTTTTCTCCTTGGGGGTAGATTTACTCCCAGCGGAAAACTTGTCCAAGCTAAATTTTTGCTAAGTGTTATCTAGGGTCTAACTCGCTGAAAATTTTACTTCCAACCCGCACCCAGTGGGCCCCAAAACTGATGGCAATCAGATAATCCCCACTCATTCCCATGG